>CAYLYE010000102.1:0-21093 GCA_964387325.1 uncultured Planctomycetaceae bacterium | reverse complement strand
ATCCGATTTTCGTATCCGAAGTGGCTGCTTTTGTATCCGATTTTTGCTATGATCTCAGCGAATCGGATGCAAAACACCTACCGCTGATACGAAACATGCCAGCCGGAAAGCCACGCAAGAATTCCAGGGGAGTTTACGAGCGGAACCTGGGCTGGAAGCCCAGGTTCGACGCCGTTGGATTGCCCGATTACTCGGACCTAATGCAGCATCGCTTTTACCTGGGGACCGACGAGCACGAAGCCCGGCTTCGTGAAATCCGCCTCGAACAACTCTGGCGGCTCGTCGAAGCGCGCTGGAAGGCCGACAGGAGCAATGGCCTAACCATTAGTGACCAGCCCTTGTGGGATGAGGTCACGATAGAAATCGGAATGGCGATTTCCCACGGCGAGAACACTGTCGTCATCGACCCTTGTTCAGACCTTCCAGACGATCCGCAGCTTCAAGCACGCTGGTTCACCAAATTGCAACGGGACTTTCCAATCATCGGCGTGGTCCCAGCCAACAAGCAGTTAATCGACCAGGGCATCGCCGACGACCTTGAAAAAGCCAACACACACACCGCCTGGACAAAGCGAATCCGACAGGGAGTTGGAAAGCGGCCATCGCTTCACGCCGCCTTAGACGACTACGCCGAATGGATTCGAGGCCGAGCGAAATATCAAGTCATCGACCACGATTCTCAACGGCGACTGTCAGGTTGGGGCAACACTCAGCGACGACAAGTTAATCGTCTCAAAGAGCACCACGCCGACATTCCACTTGATGAATTGAACCTCGCGAAGATCGAGGAGTTCTACGAACACTGGCTAAATCGTCCCTGCAAAAAAGGGACTGAGAAGCCGATAAAGGCGAGCACCGCGAGGAATCAACGGAAGCAACTCAAGGCGTTCTTGAAGTGGCTCCACCGCTCGGAAGCCTACGACTGGCGCAAACCAGTCGATCTTGAAGAACTCGACACCAAGCCGGTTGAGTCGAGCGTCGAGAAAGCCGGTCGCTTGACTCCGGTGCAAGCCGCTACATGGTCAGTTGAAGAATTAGGTATTCTCTATGCCTACGCCACTCCCTGGGAACGCTGCCTGTTGCTGTTGGGCTTGAACTGTGGCTTTGCCGAGGCAGAAATTGGCAGTTTGTTGCTGAAAGAGGTTCGGCTGTTCCAACAGCATCCTGCTGCGACAGTGCTTCGCATTACAAGCACTCCCGCAGACTCTTTCATCGGACGGATTCGCCAAAAGACTGGCGTTTACGGTGAATGGAAGTTGTGGCCGATTACGGAGCAGGCGATCCAATGGCAACTCGCTCGTCGCGGTGACATACAGCCGGACGATCTCGTTTTCCTAAGCACTCGGTCAGGTCAAACGCTCACCGCGCCTACGGCAAGCGGTAATCATTCCACCAAAATTGCAAGCCGTTGGGATTCGCTCATCAAACGAATTCAGAAGGATCACACAGACTTCCGGCGCCTGAGTTTCGCCAAACTACGAAAGACGGCGTGCGACTTGATTCGCCATTTTTCTGACGGCGAAATCATGGCCGTGTTTCACAGTCGAGGGCAACCTGTCCGCACCGACAAGTTATCTGACATCTACTCCAACCGACCTTTCGGAAAGGTATTTCACGCCATCGAACTCGTGGGCCAGCACCTTGCACCAGTGATCGCGACGGTCGAACATCCGTTTCCCGTTGAAGAAAAGAAGGGTGGGCCGAACATCTCGCTGGGGACGATCAAGAAGATTCGCACCATGAAATCCCAAGGCTTCAAGATCACGGCGATTATGGAGGCGTGCAACGTGAGCCGCACGACAGTTTGGAGAAATCTCAAGGCATCACTGCCCGAAACGGCGAACTAATTATGACGAAGCGAATGACTGTCGCCGAATTTCGATAGATGATCGGAGTAAGTTCATGCCCGAGTTTGCGAATGACCTCGAACGACGCTTCCACCAAGAAATGCTTGGTATCTACGAGTCGGCGAAGCGACTAAAACCACCGTACCGCGCAAATGATTTTCACCAGATGGTGCTGGAACGTGGAGGGAAGGCAGCGGCGGACATCTTGTTGGCGACGGGAAATGTCTCAAAGGGCTTCACAGAACTTTTCATGCGAGGGCGCCGACTCGATCACAGCGTTGAATACCTCGTCTTGACCAATCCGTGGCGACAGCTTTTCACCGACGAACAGCTTGAGGTTGCCAGGGAACGTCTCCACCAATATGAGTTCGCACCGCCACAAGACGATGCGGAGCAAGAGCCGGAAAACCAGGAAAATGCTGATCCGAACGAGCTAGACGAGCGCGGTGAGAAGCCGATTGTGCATATTTGCGTCGGCGATCCCTCGCTGGGCCATCTCGCCGTGGTCGAAAAAGCGGCAGCAGAGGGAACGAAGGAATTTGACTGGTGGAACATCACCAAGGCGGCACGTCCTGGTGATGCGGTGATTTTTTATATGACTGAGCCGAAATCGGCGTTCGTCGCGGTTGGCGTCGTGGATAGAAAAGTGATCGAGGGAGAAGTCCCGCCCGAAAAAAGGTCCAAATGGTACGGACCTAGCTGTTTTTGGATGAGCGGCGCACAAATGCTACCGCGTGCAATATCACGGGATGAGGCAAAGACCAAATTCCCAAAATGGTCGTACCTCAATCGACCCGGAGTCACCAGCATTCCAAATGAACGAACACCACGCGATCTTGTTGAGCAATTTCTCCGGTTCCTTCAAGTGCCGCCCGTGCCAACACAAGAGGCGGCTGACCTCGCAGAGCCGCCCCCCAGAATTCCAACAAAATCTTATCGCATTCTTCGAGACACCGATTTGGCACGCGACGTAAAGGAAAAGCACGGTCACAAGTGCCAAATCTGTGGTCACACGATCCTACTTCCCAACGGCTCGTTTTATGCTGAGGCACACCACATCCAGCCGTTGGGCGGCGATCACCGTGGTCTCGATGTGCCCGCGAATGTGCTTTGTCTCTGCCCAAATCATCATGCTGAACTCGACTATGGTGTGCGAGCGATTTCGCTGGCCGACCTCAATCTGGTCCAAGGGCATGTAATCGACCAGCGATACGTCGATTACCACAACAGCAAGATCTACAAGGCGCAGAAAACCTGACCCTCGTCCGCTCCGGCTCTGCCGAACTCGTACCACGGGAATAGTGGCGTCAGAAGTGGGCGCGAACGTGCCCACTTTATCGTGCCCATCGCAGCCGACCTGCGGCCAAGCGACTCCAGTTCAGAATTGCGGACTTGCAGGAGCATTCGCCTTCCGGATGACCTGCTTTCGGATGTCATTGAGGATTTGTCGGCTACGAACAGGCGTCGTCCGGCGATCAACGCAAGGACGGCCAAACTTCGTCTGAGGTTACTATCTAGCGACGTTCAGCTTTGGTAAGGTTGTGTAACCTCAAGGGTCAATTTTTGTGAGGCGCCGAGCCATGCTGAAATTCGACGGTTATTACCGAATCCAAGACGCCGCAAAATTTCTCGGGGTCGCACCGAACACGCTTCGCAACTGGGGGCGCGAGGGAAAAATCCCCGAACACCGCCATCCGGTGAACAACTATCGGCTCTACCGGCAATCAGATCTGGAAAGACTACTTCGGAAAGCAGAACGATCCCACGGCTAATTCGATTGGTCGTTGGAAAGGACAACAGGTGACACATGGCATCGTTGCAACTTCGGCCCGAGTTTCTCGCCAAGCACATGAAGGCGACGGCGATCGAACTGTCGAACCGGCAGAATACCGGTTGGGCTCAGCGCCGCGACCCATCGTCGCTGCTCGACATCAGCTATCCTACCGCCGATGTTCAACGTGCTCTCGCCGCCGTCTCAGTTACGTCGGCCGGTCGTCCCGTCGTCTTGCTTGGCCAGCGAGGCAGCGGCAAATCGCACCTCATGGCGTTGTTGCATTACGCCTTTGGTGCTCCCGAGCAGGTTGAAAACTGGTCGCGGGCTTGGGGTGATCGCCTCGGGGCCGCGAAACTTCTGGACCTCCAGCTACAACGCGGATTCTCCCCTATTTCCGAAACGCTATCGAACCAAGAGTATCCTTGCCTTTGGGATGTCATTTTCGAGCGTCACGCGCGAGGCCCGTACTTCCGTGGCAAGTTTGAGCAAGCGGGCACGTTGATCCCGTCGAAGTCGCTGTTGCAGGACATGTTCAGCGAGCAGCGAACGGCATTGATCTTCGACGAATTGCAGACGTGGTTCGACGGAATGCAAAACGAACCGGGACCACACGGGCGACCACTTCGTGAATGGGCTTACAACTTCGTACAAATCTTGTCGGAGTTAGCAAAGGACCGGCCTGATCTACTGTGCCTCGTTGTTTCCGTTCGGGACAACACGACAGAAGCCTATCGACAAATCCATCGGATTGCCCCCTTCCTCGTGGACTTCAAAGGGGAAACGTCTCGCGAGGACCGAAAACGCCTCGTGCTGCATCGATTGTTCCAGAATCGTAGCCAGATCGCAGATGCTGAGATCGAGCATGTTGTCGATGTGTATGCGAACGAGCGAAATCGGTTGCTATACGCCGACAAGACTGATGCCGACAAGGTACGTCTCAAGTCCGAGGTCGTTGCGTCCTGGCCATTCGCTCCCGAGCTGCTTAACCTGCTCGAAGACCACATCCTGATGGCTGCCGCTGCTCAGGATAATCGTGATCTCATCCGTATTCTCGCGGAAGTTTACCGTGAGCGCGGCGCCGAAGTTCCGTTGGTCACCGTTGCTGATTTTCACGTCGATAACGCCGACTGCGGCGTGACTTCGCTGTTGGACTCCTTTGCTACCAGTGCGGACCAGGAAAAACTTCGGGAAGTGGCGATTCGCAATCTGCAAGATCTTCATGGGACAGATTGCGAAGCGCCCCATGCTCGCGAGGTTATCAGCAGTCTTTGGATGCGATCACTTTCAACAGCTCAAGACGTCGGCGGTTCTCGCCAAGAAGCACAGCTCGACATCACACGAACCATTCCCATCGACGATAATAGTTTCTCAAACGAGCTGGCCACCATCGTTGAGAACAGCTTCAACATTCATGAGGTTGGCACACACGAAAAACGGTTTTGTTTCAAATTGCCAGTGAACCCGGAGTCCAGGCTCAAGGTTCACGCCCGGAACGACAATAATTTCAAGCCGCAGGTTGCCGCTGCACCTGGCTTGCTGTCGGTTGGGCGGGACCAGGAATTCCTACGAACGGTTCTCAATTACGTTCTAAAGTCGCCGGAGGGCACCAACGAGCAGCCCTCGCAGCCGATCGTACTTGATCCCAATTGGGAGAAGTCCCCGTGGGCCAACGTTAGCGACTCGGATAAGCCCGTTTCGTGGGCTGAGCGAGGCATCCCCGTTTTAATCGTCTTGCCGGTAGCACCACGAGAAATTGCCGAAACGCTTGGCCCCTGGTTGGTCGAACACGTTTCAGTCAATCGCAACATGTCGCGGTTCTTGCTTCCGAAGCAAGGCACTCCCAATATCTTCGACGATCGCGACCTGCTCGTGATGGCTCGATGTGCGTTGCTGGCCAAAGAGTGGAAAGCGAACGATTCTCAATACGACAAGCTACACAAAAAATATGAGGGATCACTCAAAACCGAACTCAAGTCTCGGTTCGATCGTTACGCAATCCTCGGGATTTGGGATTTTCAGCAGCCTAAAAACTGCACATTCCATGTTGAGAGCCATGCTGCAACGGGGAGCGACATTCCACTCGCAATTGAGACACACCTGCGAACAAACTTCCTCGCGTTGGAAGATGTTCGGAAAGTCGTCGTGGAAGCTGCTCGGCGAGGAGACACGATTGGTCAATTGCTATCCACACTTCGTGAGCCCGCCCTCCCCGGTTCAGCGACCATTCCCTTCGTTGGTGACAATCTCACCTACGAGATCTGTTTGAGTTTTGCCGCTCGTGATGAGATCGCGTTGGATGTGGGTGGTCGTTGGTTTCATAAGGAACCTGACGAGACTGAACGAGATGCACTAGCTCGGTTGCGGTCGAAGGCTTGGAAAACCGGCCGTGATTTGCTTTCCATTCGCTTGGGTGAACCATCACAAGTTGGTAGCACAGGCGTCGCTGCTGTCCCCCAACCTCCGACTCTGTTTCCGCCAAACATACCACCGACGACACCAACGCCGGGAGGCATCACTCCGACCGTTGTATCTCCAACCGGAATCCCAACAGTCCCAGTCCTGCCTGTAACTGGAAATGGTCCGATCGCTCCCACGCTCCCAGCTCAGCCAATAATTCGGCAGTCGATTGGGGCGAAGACAGGAATAAACCTGCTTGGCGACCTAGAACGCTGGGCATTGCCCGATCAACAGCGAGTTACACAAGCCTCGCTCACCGTCTCTGGGGTCACGGTCAAGGAATTGCGAGAACTCGTCACAAAGCTGCCACCTCGAATCCAAGCGGAATTGCAGGTTACGTTGCCTCCTGAACCGGGAGCGACTACATGAGCAACGATTCTGCTACTCAGGATTCCTGGGTGCCGCTGATCCTTGGCGAAAGCGATCCGACGAAGGTTTGGACCGAAGTCTTCGCTCGTCTCCGTGATCTCGCATTGAATTGTGAAAAGGGGACGGGGCTCGATCGCACCACGATCATCCCCGATCGGCTGCTCGCCGAAAGTGCTTGGAGTCTCTGGGAGCAATTCCCCCAACATGCCCCCTCAGCGATCGATGAAATCAAGCGGTTTTGGGTTTCCCCTGGTCCAAGTGGGACAGCCGTATTGATTCTCGATGCGCTTTCGTTACGAGAATTGCATCTCCTCGTCTCCGGCGCAGCACAGCGTGGTTTGTCGCCATCACGTATTGAGGTTCGCGGCGCCGAGATCCCCACTGAGACCGATCAATTTGCCGCTGCAATTGGACTGCCGCAGCGTTCTAGTCTCTCGAACAATCGATCACCCGCAACATTCACGTTCGGTGGGCCGGACGTTTATGCCGATTTTCTTTCGCAACCTTTTGCCGATTGCGTTGGGTTCGTGGGCAGCACGCCTCGTTTATTTCTGTGGCATGAGTGGCCGGACAAGCCGCTGATTCACGGCAACGCAGATAAGGACGATGGGCCCGACACTGTGGCCCGAGAAACTAAAAAGCAATTGTTGTCGGACGGCTTTTGGCAATTCGTCGATCGCCTTCGCCAAGGTCGGCGCCTGGTAATCACGGGCGATCACGGTTATGCCGTCAGTCGTTCGTTCTCCAGTGAGGTTAAGGACCCCGATTCGGTACGGCTGCTACGCGAAACGTTCGGGGCGAAACGTTGCGCTCGTGAATCGGCCGAACGGCCGTGGCCACGCGCGCATCTGCCCCCCTTGGTTTGTCGCCACAACGGTTGGCTGGTCGTCTTGGGGCAACGTAAGTGGGCAGTCCAAGGTGGCTTTCCCACTCTTTGTCATCGCGGGCTGTCGCTCTTAGAGGCGGCAGTTCCGTTTATCGAGTTTCCTCCCAAATAGTCACTGACCCACAGAGTCTCGATGGCCAAGGCCCCGTCTTCTCCCAGCCAGCTTACACTGCCGACGATCGAACCCGAACTTCAAGAAAAGATCGGGGGCGCCAAGCCTGCTCGCACTCGCGCGGCTAGTTCCGACGGTGACGCCGCAGAACTAGGGCCTCCAAACCTTGGGCAGCCGGTGCGGCTGCGAGTCCCGGATTTTGCCGACCCCAACCGCCCCAAGACCTGCCTCGAAGTCGATTTCCCCATCGTGCCGATCAATGCTCTGTCGGCTTTAGAAGGAAACGCTGGCAAGCCAATCTACCAGATGAGCAAATGGTGGGCACGTCGCCGCAGTTGCGTCTTTCGCGCGATGCTCATTGCCGCCGCAATGGAAGCGCCGATACGAAAGCACCCCGACGGCACACCGGTCCTCGATGCCGACGGACTGCCCGTTCCCGACATTAACGAAGCCGCTAAGGCCGTCTGGGATGTTTACTATACCAATCATCAGAAAGCCGATAACTTCTCCCACCTCAAGGTGCTTGACTCCTTTATGGGCGGCGGAACGACGCTCGTCGAAGGCTCGCGGCTTGGCTTCCAAGTCGCGGGAGTCGACTTGAATCCGGTCGCCTGGTTCGTCGTACAAAACGAACTGGCTTGTACTGACCCGGCTGAGGTCCGCAACTTCTTCGCTCAGATCGAAGCCGAGGTCAAGCCGGTTATTCAGCCGTTCTACGTTACCGAGTGTCCCCGCGGTCATCACGGGAAGTGGTTGGAGGCAGTCTGTGCGGACAATCCGGCCGATGATCGCCCGATGACCGCCGATTTCAATCCACTGGCGCTCTCGCCCGACGAGCGCAAAAAGTACCGATATGTCGGCCCAGAACTGATCTATACGTTCTGGGCGAAACATGGCCCATGCTCGAAGCCGGGCTGCGGTCATCGCACTCCCATCTTTCGTTCGCCGGTCATCGCGGAGAAGAAGTTGGGGGTCAAGTACATCCCGCTCACCTGCAAGAAATGCAAAACGGCATTCCACGCGGAACTAGGCGCGGCCCGAATGGCACCCGCTGCCGAACGCATAGTTCTTGGCAACGAACAACCGTTCACCGAATTATCACAGCCATTCGCCCATCGCCTTCAAGAATATGGCGAAGGAAAGAAGCACGAGAAAAAAGCCCGTGCCGCTGAACTGTATGACCTCGTCGACTCCGAGCCGGGGCTGCGGTGTCCCCTGTGCAGTGAGTTCTCCGGCCAGTATTTGCGAGATGTACTCAACTCCCATCGTCAGGCTGCGACGGCGAAGGCAATTGATAAGAAGGATCTGCATATCGAACCGTCACGCAACAGCGTCAAGCCGGTTTACTGCTATTTGATGATCGATCCCGATTGGATCCAGGGAGCACCGGGGAAAGTTGATGGTAAGACATTGGGCGGGTACAGCGATGCTGAAATCGAAGACACGATCGCCTGGTACACCGAACGACTCAAAGGATTACGGCTGATCGAAGTGCGAGGACGCATCAAACTGGCTGATGATACGTCTGTTGCCAATAGCGCCGAATCGGCGGAGCCGGTCGAGCAGGTGCCGGACGAGGTAGAAGATGAGGGAGAGACACAGACTGCGGCCGACGAACCAGATCGCAAAGAGTTTGGGCTGCCGCGTTTCATCACACGGACTGATGGCCGACAGGTCGACACACGCCGCGGCACAATTCCCAAGCAATCGCATTTCACCTGCGGAAGCTGTGGCAAACAGCAGGACCTCCGCGAGTCCGTTGAACAAACCGGACACGGTGCGCCGGTCGCGGTCTATGCCGTGCAAGGCTACTGCCCGGATTGTGATGCCGAAGGGCGCGTGTACGGAGGCCGCTATTTTGCGGCACTAAGTGAACTGGATAGCGGTCGTCTGTCCGCAGCAGAACGTGAGTGGCGAGATCGTTGTGATACCGATTTGGCCGATTATTGGCCGCGGGAGGAAATCCCGCACACCTACATGACTCACCATGCGAACTTCGCCTTGCCAAAACAAGGCTATACGCATTGGTGGATGATGTTTAACTCTCGTCAATTGTTGGTTCACACACAACTTGCGCAATTCATCCGTCGACAACTTCTTCTTCCAGAAAGCCGTTTTGCCGCGATGCAAGCGTTGGGCGCACATCAGCAATACCTTCGTAACCAGTGCATGTTTGCGTTTTGGCACACGGCGAAAGATCACTTCGCCCCGCACTTTGGAAATCCTAATTACTCGCCAAAGAACAACGTCGTCGAAGTTGGCTTATGGACGCGAGGCTATGGAAGTTGGACATCGACCATTTCATCCGTGACGGATGGAAGCATTTGGGCACGCAACCCCTGGGAGCCACTCATTCTGCACAATGCAGCTACCAAGAGCGTTCGTGCAGAAATTGGCGATCCCGTGCTCCAGGGCGCGTTATTGCTCTGTAAGTCATCGAGCGAACTTTCGGAGTTTGCCGACAAAAGCATTGATTTGGCGATCACTGATCCTCCGTTCGGGGACAATATTTTCTATTCGGATTTAGCGAACTTTTTTCATGCGTGGCTACGGCTCGCATTACGTGGTGACTATCCAGACCTATTCGGGCCCACGAGTACGCCAAATGCTCAAGAGGCCCTGGCACCACGATTGCTTCCCGAGGAAGAAGCCAATGATTATTACAAGGTACGCCTAACCGCCTGTTGGACAGAGGCCGGTCGTGTGCTCAAAGATGGTGGTCTACTTGCTTTCACGTTTCATCACAGTGAAGACTCGCAGTGGGCTATCGTTTTGGAAAGCCTGTTTGATGCGGGCTTTCTACTGGAGCTAACATTTCCGGTTGCAAGCGACGAAAACAAGGGCTCAGTGGGCGCGAAAGGGACCGAATACGACATCATCCACGTTTGTCGCAAACGCTTAGTCGATCCAACTCCGGTGAGCTGGGCCAAGATGCGACAATGGGTGAAAGCAGAGTTGCATCGCCTGCGTAGCCTGCTCGAAGCCTACAAAGCCCGCGAGATTGCCGACGCTGATATTCGAGTGATCCTCCGCGGCAAAGCGCTGGAGTTCTACAGCCGACATTACGGCCAGGTCTTCACGGCCACTACAGCAGCAGAGCCCGAACCGCTCTCGATACGATTCGCTCTGGCTGGCATCAATCAGTTGCTTGACGAAGACACCACTTCGGCCGAGGAGCGTCCACCGGCGATGGTGCAGCCGCTGGCGTATCAGTTTCTGCGATTGTTTGCGGGCAAAACGTCTTTAGGCACCGACGCTGTCAGCAAGAGTCTATTCAGTACGACGATTCGCCAACGCGACTTCGAGGACCGTGGATGGGTGATCGAGAATGGCAGATGCGTTGAGGCAGTGCCAATTCGTGATCGATTTGAGGCGGCTCGCAAGCGTCCTCGCAAGGAGATGAGAACCGAAATCGACCAGGCGCATTTCCTGATCGGCGGTGCCATGCCCGGCAGTGGCGTTGACTTAGAACAAGAGCTAGGTCGCGATACTTGGTTAGTGAGACGCACCGTGGCTGCGGTGCTCGACTGGTACGCGAAGACGGCTGTTGAGCCCGAAGTTCGAGAAGCAGCGAAATTGGCTGGAGAAATTCTGCGTCGTGTCCACGACCGTCTTCGCCAAGAACCTGCTGTTACGGACCGTCAGCAACTTCTATTCGGCGACGAAGAAGGCGAGGAGTGGTAAGCAGAACGCCAATAAAAAAGGGAGGCCGCGGATGAACCACGGCCTCCCCATATACTAAGGGAGGGGTGCGGGTCTCCCGGGCCGAAGCCCTCAGAGGTGACCGTTCCCGCTCCCTTTTATTCAGAGGAAGCTGTCTTTTTGTAGTCTACGCGATCGTTCAGAGAACGCAAGAACAACATCGGCCATGTACGTCGTAAACTCAACAAAATGGGAGAATTCGCGACTTTCCGGCCAGGAAAAGCTGCTGGCCGACACTTGGCTGGAAGCCGTAGGTGATGACGGCACTGCCGCTTGCTGGCCACCGGTTTTTTCGTGCTATCAGCTTTTCTGCAACCTGCTGGAAATCCTGGACGAGATCGGACGACAGGGGCTGCGCCCCTACCATCTGACTCACGCCATTGAGGAACTCCTTTTCAGATTAGACGAAGGGACATGGCTGGAAGATGAGTTCCCGCTCGACCTGAGACTGATGCGTGAGAAACTTCGAGACGCCCAAGACCGCACCAAGGACACCCTTGATGACATCAGGGTTCGGAACGAAACAGCCAGCTTTCTGCGTGCGTTCGTAAGAAAGGTTGAATTTGCCTCTCCCTGCTCAACGCAAGTTCGTCTGCTTTCAGAGAAGGTGGCCAATGGGGCGACTCATTTTGGCATCACACGACGTGCCGTCCATGAACTCACGAACGATCTACGTCATCTAGGCTACGCTCGCGCTCATCTCAGCCGGTGGATGTTGCGCGAGGTGGTTGGATCAACGGGGCCTCAGTCGTATCTTGAGCGATTCGGTTCGGGAACCGCTTTGGCGACGGAAAGGCTTCGGGATTTTGAGGTACTGTTTCACGTTGCAGCGCCACGTTCAGTGAGGGATGCGAGAACGTCGCGATTTTTGAACAGCGCTCCGAATGACTGGGCATTCTCGCCGTCATCGCCGTTCATCCGGAACGCCAACAATCGCTGCGCACTTGTTCGAGTATCTGGAATATTTGACTGCCATTCGGCGATCGTTTTCGCAAGAGCGGCGCTTTCTCGATATTTCTGGTCAGCCGCGCTCGACGGCTTAGATTTTGATCGATCAATCAGTAAGTATTCTGCTTCAAAAGCCACGGATGACGCTTACGTTTACGAGGAGCAAGAGCCTCGTGTCCTACGAAGCAGACTTTTGAAGAATGCGCATCTGGTCGACGCGATCCCTGCGGGAACCAGAAACGAACACACGTTTGGGGCGGTCGACCGAATTCTCTACTGGATCGAACAGGCGCGACGTGCTGATCCATCGGCCGGATTGATCTCGAATTGGACTGCACTGGAGTTTCTTTTCACACTTCCGGGACTCAGCGACCTTGATGCTGTCCAAGCGTACTTGCCCTTCTACTTGGCTCCGGCGTATCCGCGATTATTGCTTCTCGATTTTTGGAAGTTCTTTCTGCACATTCGCCCGGCTATATCTACCGACGTTGCAACGCGGCTCGAAATTAGAAGCGGAACCCACGGTCGGGAACGACGAACATGCAACCTCGTTAAGCTATTGGAGGCTTGCCTTGAGGATGGGTCGACCAATATTATTTCGCCTCTTATCGCTGACTACCCGGTAGTCATCGCCAAATTCCATCGTGTGCGACGACTCAAGCCTGGTACGGCTTCTCTTATAGAAGACGTAACGTCGTTCAACAAGAAGTTGGTATTTGACGTTCGCACATGCTATCGGGCGAGGAATACGGTCGTGCACAACGCCGCGACGAATGTCTCGGAAAACGAACGCTTGCTACAGCGACTGAGCTGGATGTTGAGTGCGACACTGGATCAAGTAATTTTTCAATTCAGCCGGAACCCTACGTTGGCGCTGACAGACATCCACGCATGTTTTCGAGCCTCTTACCTGAAATGGTATGAGCTGGCCGCCGCTGTCGCACCACCCTTCCTGACTCTGGAACAGACCGTCTTTCCAGACATGTACTTTCTCCGCTGATTAACAAACCAATCACGATTTTCGAGCGAACAATCATGCACGAAATGGAGTCTAGCAGTTGGAAGCGACGGGGCAGCAGCATCGTCTGGTCGCCCGAGTTGCTTCGACCGTTAATCACTGAGGGCGACGCGGTGCCGTTGCGAACGGCCCTCGCCTGGACAAAAGCTGGGTTTCCGGAATCGCCTCCCGGTGATCGAGCAACAATCCTCGTTGGCGGTTTGCAGACCGTGCTCGACTCCATCCACGAACCCGAAAATAGCTATGCCTGGTTACGAGAAAACGTGCTTCCTCTCGTCCAGGCATGTGGAGACCATTGGGATCGCGTTGGATTGATTTTCGGAATGGATGGTCCGGGCAGGATGTTCACGCTGAACGAAGCCGATGACTTGGTCTACTTCGGCAAAGGAACTGACCGAGACCGAAAAATCAAAATTACTCGCGCTATCTGGAACGGCGCTGCAACAGGCAATGGAGCCTACAAGTTGCTTGACTCAGCCAGGGAAATAGGTGGTTTTCATGTCCAGCGCGTCTCTTGAGCTAATTGCCGGACAGCGAGTATCGCATCCAGAATTGGGATCGGGCGTATTTATCGGTTCCGATCCCGGTGGCTACGCGCGCGTTTTCTTCCAGCAGCTTGGTGAACGTCAAGTCCCGATGGCTTCGCTGCTACAGGCGTTGTCGTGGGAGGAGCAGGTAGTTGCCTCGGTGCGTCCCGCCACCCGTGAGGCCGTAGAGAATCTGTGGTTGGCAATTGAGGCCGAGCAACTCCCGCTTCTCGAAAGCGCCGCGACGTTGACCGCCGCCAAGGTGGATCTGTTACCACATCAGATTGTTCTGACCTACCGCATCGCAAATGCATCGCCACGTCGGTTCTTGGTGGCAGACAGCGTCGGATTGGGTAAGACCATCGAAACGGCTCTGATTCTACGAGAACTGGCATCACGGGGCGAACTGACCCGAGCGTTGATGATTGTACCCGCGGGCCTGGTCGAGAATTGGCGGCGGGAATTGAACGACACGTTCAACCTCGACTTCGAGGTATTTGGAAGTGAAGGTGACGTTACTGATCGCAGGACCAACGCCTTTGCGAAGCACAACCGATTGATCGCCAGCATCGATACGCTCAAGCGCCCGGCCCGAGTCAAGCGACTATTAGAAGCACCGTCTTGGGACTTGATCGTGTTTGATGAAGCCCATCACCTGACTGCCTCTCGCTTAGGTAGTAAAGTCACGAAAACGCAAAATTTCAAACTCGCAGAGGCATTGAGAGACCATAGCCGCGACATGATTCTGCTGTCGGCAACGCCGCATCAAGGAGACCACTTCCGTTTCTGGATGTTGGTGCGACTGCTAAATCCGACGCTGTTCTTGAGCACCGATGATATGGTTGACAATCGGTATCGATTGAACGCAGTCGTCTTTCGGCGAACACAGGCTGATGCGTGTGACGCTCACGGAGATCCTCTTTTCTCACGTCGCCAGGTTCACACTCAGGCATTTCATTTATCGCCGCCTGAGAAGCTGTTTTACGACGCACTAATGGACTATCTCCGTGATGGCTACAATCTGGCACAAGCCGCTGGCAGTGAAGGGCGAGTCTTGGGATTCGTGATGACGATTTTCCAGAAGATTGCCGCTTCGAGTTTCGCCGCTGTGGGATCGACTTTACGTCGTCGGTTATTGGGGTTGACCGTTCACGAAGCAATCGTGTGCGACGAGAACCTCGATGTGGATGGGCGGGAACGTGCATTGAGCGATGCTCGGTTGCTCATCCGAGAAATGTATGGGCTAGCAAACGATGCGCTCGGTCGTGCAGAGGGCGAACGGCTGCTTTCCGATGCCAAAGTTCGGTTGTTGCGTAAACTCGGCGAGAAGGTCGAGTTTGAACAAGACGGGACCGAACAAGATGCACCAGGCGATGAAGAATCGGTTGCGACGCTGGTGGCGACCGCTTTGCCAGCGGAACGTCAACGAATTCGCGAACTATTGCAAGTAATGCCGACAACCGGCGAAAGCAAGACTCAGGAACTGTTGCGCGCGCTGACAGCGCTTTGGGCTGTTGACCCGTGTGAAAAGATCGTCGTATTCACGACCTACTTAGGGAGCGTGGATGCTCTGCGAAATGCAATTGAGCAGCTTTTCCCCGGTTACGGAGTTGAGGTACTAAAGGGAGGCGATCATGGCGCAAAAACGGCGGCTGAGCGCCGATTCAAGCGAGTCGATGGTCCACGAGTGCTGATCTGCACGGCGGCCGGACGGGAAGGAATCAATCTGCAATTCGCACGAGTTCTTTTCAATCACGATCTGCCTTGGAATCCGATGGATCTGGAACAACGGATTGGTCGCATCCATCGGTACGGACAGCAACACACTGCGCAGGTCTACAACCTCGTTTCAGCGGACACGATCGAGGGACAGATATTCCTGCTACTGGAGGAAAAGCTACTGGAGATTGGAAAGGCGCTTGGCAAGGTCGATGAGTTCGGTCAAGTGACCGAAGACTTACGCAGCCAGATACTTGGCCAACTCTCCGAGCGATTGTCGTATGAAAAGCTGTACCAAGACGCGGTATGTGACCCAACCCTTCGTCGTACTCGGCAAGAACTAGAAGTCGCGATTGAGAATGCGAGCACGGCTCGGCACGTCGTCTGGGAGCTATTTCAGGACCTCGATGGTTTCAGACTCGACGAATATCAAGAATTCGACGATGGCGGTCGAGGGATGCAACGACTACTGCGCTATCTGCAAGCCGGAGTCACGATGGCGGGTGGTCATATTGATTCGCGCGGAGGAAGTCAATTCAGTGTTTCGTTAAATGATGCGGCCGAAATCCGAATAACGACCGACCGTGCGGAGGCAAAAGAAGCCGAAAACCTCGAATTGCTTGGGCTCGAAATGCCACTGATCCGCCAGTTAATGGATCAGCATCGACAACTCAAGGCGACTGATCGCGCACTGGCAGGGAAATTGCCATCCGTTGCAGGCGCAAATGGCGTTCTAACCTGTTGGCACGTCCACATTCACGGCCGAGGTGGGCAGTATCGTCAACAGATTGTTGTTTTGGGGGTAGATCAGCGAGGAGAACGATCTCGCGTCATTGAACGATCAGTCGACCAAATCCGAGATCTGCTTCCGGCGCCGGACTCGCCGCTGTCGCTTGAAAACAGGCTCAACCTTGCTAGATCTACATTTCCAGAATTGCTACGACGAGAACTTTTGCACAAGGGCATACTTGGGGATGAGGCATCTTTTTCATCACGGCTTCTTGCCTGGATTGAGATTGTCGGCCATTGAACCCACCTCTTTCGCCGAATGACGAATGCTTGACTGCGTCGCTCGCAAAGAAAGGCAATCGGGCACAGTGACGTAAGAACCGGCAGATGGGACCCGGCCCGGAAGTTTTTGCAATCGCAATTCAATGATCTTTACTTTGTAACTGGGCTCGATCAAGTACGCACAACGCCGGATCTTTCAGGACCGACTACAACGATCTTCGAGCGAATAGTCGGTGCGGCACGCTGATTGACAGCCGGGGGGAGTTGCCACCAGCGTGGTCGGCAAACACTTGCAACCACGCATCGGTGATCTGTCTACTTCCTGATCTTCAAAGTGACGACGGCCTTGATCGAGAAAATCGGAATGCGGGTTTCGGTGGCTCCTACCGCATCCTGAACGACGAAATAATCGTCGCCGACTTCGATCACCTTGTACGTGAGCGGCGCCGGAGCATTCTCGAAGACGCCGATTTCGTAGCGGCTATTGGACTCCTTGATGCTGACAGTCTGACCAGCGTGAAGCACTTGAAGCACACCGCTCCCTTGCGCGGGTGCTTCGCTTGATGCCGAGCAAAAACCAACCGCGAAAAATGCGGTAATAATTGAAGCGAGAATCGTCATTCGCACGGTCAACTCTCCAGGAACGCTTGTAGTTGGAATTGGTCGATAATGTCTGCCACGGTTGCTGGGCCGGTTGGAAGGTCAAGCATTTCATCCCAGCAATTCATGTTGGCCCAGCTTATGGCGACCGCCAGACCGAAGTAGAGGGCGACGCCTTCGATGGCAATGCCGAGGTTGAGAGTCAAATGATGCAGCAAGGCGTCCTCGAATGTCATTTGCTCATCTTGGACGGCCTCGGCGAGTTGTTTTGGAGTGAGTCGAATTATTTCCGCCATTTCAGGCTCGCACATCTTCCCAACAACGCGCCATGCTCGTCGGGATCGAGGCGTATCTTCCTGCTGAGTTCTCGGATTTGTCGAGCAATTTCATCGAAGGTTCCCAACTCAGACCATTCACCATTCGGCAGCTTAGCGACGATGATTTGATCTGCCCGAAGACGTACAAATCGAGTTGGAAACGGACTGAGCAAATGACCGACGAACGATAGCAGCCATGACTCGTGGTCCCACAACGACAGCTTGCACAAAGTGCTGCATTGTAATTCGCAGATGGTGCGGATCGCCGGTTCCTCACTCACCCGATACTTCCAATCGGCAAATTCTGGAATGTCATCGGGCGTGGCGAATTGTGACCGATTAGAAATTTCGGGTAGCGTATGGCGATCATCGACTGATCTCCCATTCCTCATGGAACTGTTTAATGACTCGTTCCATGCCATCGAGCGTTTCGCGAAGGCGGAATAGAAACGGCTCACCATCGAGTTCACTCGTTTGTTGAAGAAGCAGTTGGCCGAGCATTGCTTCGTACTCATCCTCGCTGTCTGTGAAATCGAGAATTTGGTTGTGGAGCAAGGCGTTTTCAACATCCATGATTGTCTCCTCGCAGCCTTGCCAATCTTTCGAGGCCCTTGGCTTCCAGGTGCTCATAATTCGGGAAGCGCGTGATCGCTGCCTCGATGGCCTGCCCGTTCGTGCCCGCCGCCTCCTTCAATTCGCCGGTGAATGCAGCCAAGAACTCGTTCCACGAGCCCACTTCTTTGGCGAGTGCTTCTACGCTCCGGTGTTGCCAGTAATGTCCCTCGTCGCTGACTTCGACTTGTACCAAGCCGGTGGCCTTGATGAAGTCCAGCATCTTGACGACCAACAGGTGGCAACGGAGGAAGTGCTGGATGCCGCCGCACTCCGGGCTGGATGCGTATTGGGTCTTACAAAAACTCGACCAGCACCAACCTTTCAGCTTCGTTGCGACCCGGTTCCCCTTTTCGCCGATGAAGGCCGGATATAAGCAGAATCCGAAATTGGCGGCTTCGCAGCCTTGGCCTGGCCAAGTCCAAAACGCGGCACAGTGCTTCGGCGGAACTCGGTAATGTCGCCCGTTGATCTCGACGTCGCCCTCGGCTTGGATGCGAAGCCAACGTCCGGCTTCGTCATTCGCGTGATTGTCGTCGCCCTCGAACTGAACGATCTCGCCGACCGATTCAAACGGGAGGTCGAGGGCGAATTGACGAATGCCTTCGAGAAGTTCGCGAATCTGTTTCGGCGTGCTGAGGCCCGTGGTCAAAGAATAATGGACGGTTAGGCCCATGATCGGTCTCGCTCGTTGTGATTTTCATTGCCGGACTACTGCATAGGCGAACGTCGGCTCAATTCGTTCGACATTTTATGAGACAAGCGGCATGGCTAATCGCTCAGTAATTCAGCTTCTCGGCAGCCGATGCCAGATCGTCTTGGCTCCGTTTGGTGTAGCGGGCAGTCGTATTCAGAGATTCATGCCCGAGAATTTGGGCCAAGCCTACCAGATCGTTGCCGGTGTCTGCCAAGTATTGATGTGCCATCGAATGACGCAGCAAATGGGGATGGATGTGAAATCCACAGATCGCCGAATATTTGTCGCAAAGGTTTCGGACGCCACGATCAGTCAATGAACCGCGCTCGCCGACAAAGACCCGCTCATTCTTCACAGGGGGGCGGCGTGCCAAATAGGTCTGCAATGCTCGTCGTGCTGGTAACGGCAACGGGACACTTCGCTGCTTGTTGCCCTTTCCCAATCGAAAGTTGGCGGCGCCGCTCCGCTCGCCGATCAACAGGTCGGCAAGTTCGAGGTTCACAAGATCGCCGACTCGACAGCCGGAAAACAGGAACAAATGGAAAACAGCCGAAGCACGGTCGTCGCCTCGAAGTTCGACCTCTCGCAGCAACCGGCGAACCTGCGAACGATCCAATCCTTTCGGAGCAAGTTGTTGTCGCCGCAGTTCTTTCACTTTGTTCGTTGGGTTCTTTGTAGCGTGACCTTCCTCAACCAACCAGCCGAAGAAACTTCGTAATGACACCAACGCTCGGTTGACGGTCGAGACGGCCTGTCCACGATCTCGCCGTAGCTGATCTCGGAAACTCGACACGTCGCCAGTCGTGATTCGGCTGATTGTGAATTGCTCATGGTTGGTTTCGACGAACCACTTGGCGAATTTCGCCAAGTCCTGAGCGAACGCACGCCGGGTGTTTGGCGCAAAATCATTCTCGCTCAGAAACCGCTTGGCGAGGTCCGCCTCCTGGTCGCCAACGGGAATCCCATCGAAAACACTATCGCCCGTATTGTTCACCGCTTAGCTCCACGAATTTGACGACAATCTGACACCGAATTCCCAACACTCCACCGATATTGCTCCTTATCGCCCCTCACTACCGCTCGAATCCTGACGACGAATTCGGAGAAATACGGCTCGAATGACTTCGCCCTGGCCCGTTCCTGCCGTCCCTTTGGGGTAGAGTTCCTTCACGACGGCATCGACCTGACCAGCCGTGGCGATCAGACCGAGCGACTTCAACCCTTCGATCAATTCGGCGTGGTGGTTGGTGGTCGGCTTCGAGCGTTGAGGCTGCTTCCTGGTCACGCCTGCATCTCGACGGCGGGAGTAAAACAAGATCGCTTTGCCGTCGATGCCACAGTTGCGACGGCGAACTTCCAAGCACTGTCGCTGCTTGTCTTCGGAGAAGAATGGTCGCCCGTCATCGCCTTCGTAATCTGGCGGCGGGAACGTCCCCTTTTTTACCAACTGGTAAAACCTCGCCCGACTGAGGCCGACCATCGCCGCCATCTCGGTTACGGACACCGCACTTTTTGTCATGAAGTCGTCAGTCATTGCACATAAATCCTACAAGAATCAGACGCCCTTTTTTGAATCACTTCCGCCATGCTCTCGGCCTGCGGCGGTCAAGTGCCGTGTGCCTTGGTGGTCTTTTTCAATCAGCCCATATCGAATCAGAAAAGGCTCCACGACCTCGGCCACTGTGCGAGTCGGCAGGCCCAATCGGCTTGCAAGCACGTTCAATCGAGTGCCACCTTCGGCAACGATCTTCAAGTATTTCTGTTCGGTCGGCCCCAGGCCCAACTCGTCGATGCCCTCCAGCAGACAAGCGCGTTGAAGATGAACCGGCGTGATCGAGTTGTCGCCTTCGGCGCGGGCTACACGATGCGCAGATTGAGCCAATCGCAGTGCCAACCTCGGTGTGCCTCGACTGCGTTGAGCGATCAAAGGAAGAATGGTTTCGTCCACGTCCCAAGCCAAGGCTCGCAGCCGGTGGTGAAGAATCAGGACCAGTTCTTCGTCACTATAAAACTCGAATCGAAGCACGAGCCGCATTCGATCCCGGAGCGGTTGGAGCAACTGGTATTCGTCGGTGGTCGCCAGCAGCAGCGTGAAGTCGGCGATGGGAATACTGACGGGAGTACCGCCGTGACGATTGCCCTTCACGATCACCTGCTGTTTGTCGAGAGCCAAATATAGAGCCGTCTGGAGCGAACGCTCTAACTCGTGGGCTTCATCTACAAAAACAACGGATCGAGCCGTCGCAGCCAACAACACGGCGTTGAGATCGGCCACGTTTTGAATTGCTTGCCCGAGGAATTCGTAATAATCCATCGCCATTTCTTGGCCGATGATCTGCGAGATTTGAGTTTTGCCAAGCCCCGGAGAACCAACCAACAAAGCGTGATCGAACTTTCGTCCATCTTGTTGAGCAGCATCGAGAGCCGTTTTGACCTGCTCGACGACGGCTCGCTGGCCGATGACATGGCTTATCGAGGTCGGGCGGCGGTCGTTGAG
>CAYLYE010000101.1:0-21106 GCA_964387325.1 uncultured Planctomycetaceae bacterium | reverse complement strand
CGGTCCCCTTCGCGCACACCGTCGATAAAAGTTACTATCCAGGATCGCTCACCACGCTCAAGAACGGACAACTTGTTCACGCCTGGAATCGTTGGAGCACCGACACCAACGAAAAAGAGCCGCGGAGCGTTCTGTTCTCGTTGTCTAGCGACGACGGGGTGAGCTGGAGCGCGCCGCAGCCCTTCCCGCGTAATCCCGAGAAGTCGGGCGTGATTCGCCATCCGATCGTTGAGCTCGGCGAGAACGACTGGCTATTCTCGCTCACCGACGCCACGCATCGCTTTAATCCCGTGACGCAAGAGCGTCGGCCGTTCGGTGACGGACGTGCGCATGGTCTCGTGCCGATTGTCCGCACGCCGCGGGGCACATTCATCAGCGGCCAGGGGCTTCGTTCGACCGATCAAGGGATGACCTGGCAAACGATCAAGGAGTTTCCCGACGTTCACACGCAAGGTTGGAGACACGAGTTGGTGTGCTTGGCCAACGGCTGGTTGCTCGCTTCGCAGATTCTCGGCCCGGGCGTCGGCGGCGAGCGCATCCGCTATGTGATCTCGTTCGACGATGGCCTCACTTGGGCTCATTCGTTCGAGTACTACAATCCTGGCCGACCGATTGGCGGCCGCGCCTGTCCGCGGACCGTGCAGCTTGACGCTGACACGATCGGCGTGGTGTTTTACGACACCGAGGCCACCGACGCCGGCGGCCCGACGTTGTTCTTCTTACGCATCCCGCTTAGCCGCTTGAAGGGGTGAAGCTCGACACGGCTATTCAGTTCCATTCGGGTTCATCGTGGGTAATTGGTGTTCAATTCTCCCAGTTAGCGCGACGTCTCTTCTGTAAAATGGGCTTGGTTGCTAGAAGCGATGGGGGCGACGGAGCCAAGGCGAGCGCTAGGCCAAAATCTCTTTGATGACTCGACCGTTGACGAACGTCAGCCGTTGTTCGGCTCCGTTGTAGCGAAAGCTGAGCTTGTCGTAGTCGAGTCCGAGCAAGTGCAAGACCGTGGCGTACAACTCCCAGACGGTCGATTTGTTTTCGACCGCTTGATAGCTGAACTCGTCGGTTGCGCCATAGCTGAACGGAGCTTTCACTCCGGCGCCAGCCAGCCAAACCGTGAAACCTTTCGGGTTATGGTCACGCCCATTGGCGCCCTGCTGAAACATCGGAGTGCGACCGAACTCGGTGACCCACATGACGAGCGTGTCTTCGAGCAGCCCGCGCGATTTGAGATCGTGTAACAACGCTGCGGCGGGGGCATCCAAGATGGGGCCATGGACGCTGTACTGTTTTTCGAGTGCCTTGTGGCCATCCCAATTCCCTACCCCCTCGCCCATCGCGTACGCGCCGTTAAAGAGTTGAACAAATCGCACCCCTTGCTCAAGCAGACGTCGGGCGAGCAGGCAGTTTCGTGCGAAACCCGCCTTGATCGGGTCGCGGTCGTCCGTAGCGTACAATGCGTGGGTTGAGGCAGACTCCTGCGACAGGTCGGCCACGCGCGGGGCACTCAGTTGCAACTTGGCGGCTAACTCGTAGCTGGCAATGCGCGCCGCCAGGTCAGTATCGCCCGGGTGACGTTCGAGATGTTTCTCGTTGAGCAACTTGAGAAAGTCACGTGTCGCCAGGTCAGAACCCGCGCTGACCCGATCGGGACGAGACAGATGCATGATTGGCTTTGCGGTATTGAACGCCGTGCCTTGGAAGACCGCTGGGAGAAAGCCGTTGCCCCAGTTTTGTGGCCCGGCCTGAGGCACGCCACGCGGATCGGGTATCGCCACAAACGCGGGCAACTCGTCGGTCTCGCAACCCAAGGCATACGAGACCCAGGCGCCCGCGCTGGGGTAGCCTTCCGTCGTAAAGCCAGTGCTGAGAAATGTCTCGCCAGGGCCGTGTGTGTTGGTCTGCGAGGTCATCGAGTGAATGAAGCACATGTTGTCGACCCAATCACCCAGCTTGGGCAGCAGATCGGACGTGAACTTGCCACATTCACCCCGCGGACGAAAGGCCCACGGGCTCTTGGTCAGGTTGCCAAGTTTGCCTTGAAACGTGACCAATTCTTCGCCACCGGGCATAGCCTGGCCGTGGCGCTTGATCAGTTCGGGCTTATAGTCCCAGGTGTCGATCTGGCTGCACGCGCCACTACAGAAGATCATCAGCACGCGCTTCGCCTTGGGCTTAAAATGAGGCGGTCGAGCGCGAAGTGGCGAGGCTGGGTCGATCATCGGTGACGTTGAAAGCCCGTCTTCGGCGAGTGACCGATCTTGCTTGAGCAAACTTGCCAGCGCCACGCCCGAGAGTCCGCCGGCGGCGTGCGACATGAACCCACGTCGATCGAGCAAGCGGCGCCCCTCATGAGATAGCACGGCGGATGGTGGTTGTTTGCTCATCGTTAATTACGGCAGAAAAATCATTTCGTTAGTGTTGAACAAGGCCCGACCGAGTGCTGCGAGCCCCTCGCGTTCCACGAGTAACAAGGCGGCACGTTGCTCGTCACTCGTTGGCGATCGGCTGAATGCCAATGCAAATGCGCGGCGAACTTGGTCGGCGACCACTTGGCTGGACTCTCGCCGCACGCGCTCGGCAAACGCTTCTGCCTGCTGCATCGTGAACGGACTATTGAACAGAGCGAGCGACTGTAGCGCGGTGGTTGATACATTCCGCCGAGGCACGCTTTGCGACGAGTCTGGACAATCGAACATGCCAAAGGTGCCGTCGCTCTGCATGCGCGGCTTTTGCTGATAGATCAGTCGACGCTGCTCGGCCGGGCCAAACGACTGCTTGGGCGTGTAGACCTTCACATAATTCGAGTTGGGCTCGAAGAGGTCGAAGCCGGGGCCCCCCATCGTCAGATTGAGTTCCCCGCTCGTCGCGAGTATCGAGTCGCGAATGACCTCGGCTTCCAAACGCCGAGCGGGATATCGCCACAGTAAGCGATTGCCGCCATCTTGCGCCGACGCGGGGGTCGGGTTTCGACTCGACTGACGGTACACGGCCGACAACATGATCAACCGGTGAATAGGCTTCGATCGACCACCGTGAGCCAAGAACGCTTGTGCCAACCAGTCGAGCAATTCCGGATGCGATGGTTGTCCGCTATGAAAGCCGAAATCACTCGGGTTGAGCACGAGACCTTGGCCAAAATGATAATGCCAGATGCGGTTGACCATCACGCGCGCCGTGAGCGGGTGACGCTCATCGGCAATCCAGTCCGCAAGAGCGCGGCGGCGGTCATGCTCCGTGGCCTGGGCCGATAATTTCAACGGCGGATGAACGGAGGCAATCGCGCCTGGGCCAACGAGTTCGCGCTTCTGCAACGGCTCGCCACGATAAAGTCGATAGGTAGGCGGGTTCGACTCGGCAAACCGACCCGAGTAGGCCATCTGCGGCTTAACTTGCGCAATCGCCGCGCCGAGCGATTCGATCTGGCCTTGCAGGACGTTGTACTTCGCGATCTGCTCGTCGTTCATTCGGTCCATGATCGCCTTCGAATCGGTTGACCCCGTGAACGATTCGCGATCATCGCTCGACGCGACACGAGTCCACTTGTCGAACTCGACGGCCACTTCAAGCTGATAACGCGTGGGGAGTCGATCCTTGTATCGCCCTTCGCGATCGCGTGCCCATTGCACCTTCGAGATCACGGTCGGCTGCGCGAGTTCGACCTGCACCCAACCTCGGCCTGATTCATTCGAGATCCAACTTTTTGCGTTGCCGTAGTGACCGTCGTTTAGATGACGCAACTGGTGGATGGGGTTCTTGCCGTTGGCAAACACGCCCGACGAGGTCGCCTTGGCCCCCGTGGATGCGAGCGCGACGTTCCGCGACTCGGGCTCGGTCGTGTAGACCTCGAATTCATCAAGGCACGGCTCGGCTGAGTTCGTCGCCAGGATCGTGAAACGCACGTAGCGAGCCAGCACCGGAGCGAAGGTCTCCGTGTTCCCGAGTGGATCCACGCGAGGTCGTTTCCCGCGGGCTTGTTTGTCGCCCGGCTCGGCGACTTGAACTGCCTTGAGCACCTGATCCAGCAATTGTTGCCGGGCTTTTTCGACCTGCGCGAGCTCGGCCTTGAGTTGACGCTGTTTTTCTAGCGATTTGCGATTATCGACCGACTCGATGGGCCGCTCGCCATGTTGCACGCCCGAGAAAATCGCCTGGAGCGCGTAATAGTCCTGCTGTGAGATTGGGTCGAACTTGTGGTCATGACATTTCGCGCAGTTGACGGTCAGCCCGAGAAACGTGGTGATGGTGGTGCTGACGATGTCGTCCAACTCGGCTTGTCGTTGCGAGAGGGTCAGCTCGACATTGGGGCTCTTGACTTGATCGAAGGGGCCCGCCACCAGAAAAGACGTGGCAACGTCATGAGCATCTCGCTCGCCGGAGAGTTGTTCGCGAATAAACTCGGCGTAAGGTTTGTCCGCATTGAACGATTGAATGACGTAGTCACGATAGGGCCAAGCGTTGGGACGCAGTTGGTTCATTTCAAACCCGTGGCTCTCGCCGAACCGCACGATGTCGAGCCAGTGTCGGCCCCAACGTTCGCCATAGTGGGGTGACGCCAACAAGCGGTCGATCAGATTTTCAAAAGCCTGCGGCGATTCGTCTGACACAAACGCATCGACCTCGTCGGGCGTAGGAGGCAAACCGAGCAAATCGAGCTTCGCGCGTCGCACGAACGTGACACGATCGGCAACTTCGGCGGGTTGTATGCCGCGGCGTTCTAATTCAGCCAGAATGAAGCGATCGATCGGTGTCCGTGCCCAAGAATGATCTTTCACTTCCGGCACGGATGGCTTGCGGAGCGGTTGCAACGACCACCAGTCACTTCCGGCTCGTCGGTCGGTCGTAAACTCGAACGGGCTAAGCTGTCGCTCGGCAGGCCAAGTGGCCCCGGCATCAATCCATCGCCTCAGGCTCGCTAACTCAGCGGGAGTGACCGGTCCGCCGTGCCCCTTAGGAGGCATCTCGCCCGCCTCGATCCGCGCGATCACTTGGCTACGGCCGCTGTCCCCCGCAACGATCCCGTGCTGTTGACTATCACCCGCCTTGAACGCCGTCGCGGGGGTGAGCAGATTAAGTCCACCGGCCGAGTCATTGCCGCCATGACATGCCGCACAGCGTTTAACAAACACCGGCACGATTTCACGCTCGAAGTCGACCGCCGATGGGGCTGGCGCCGCGAATGATATGTTTGCCCAACCGGCTAGCAGTACAAACGCCACCGCGCCGCGAAACGAGATTTGTGCCCAACGCAATTGAATAAGCCCATGAGATGACATTGTCGGCATCATAAATAGGTTCGAGGGACAACTTTTCTATCTTACTCGCCAAGGATGGCGATGCCTATCGAGCTCTGCAGGGATCGACGGAAGAAGATTGGCACGCATTGATGTTTGAGATACAATCACGCAGTGGTCATTCGACCTCTGGCCAGGACGGTTGAGGGAGTGACACTCATTACCCACTTCGGGCGTGTTGCCATTGTGACTGCACCTCAGAACCACACTGCCTCGTCGGCCGAACTCTCAGCACAGCCCTGGCTCTCGCCCAGCTTGCGAGCAAACGGCGCACACTCCGCCTATGAGTTGAAATTCTTACTGCCGGCCACTCGCGCTGCCGAACTGCTCGACGCCGCGCAACGTCACATGACGCTCGACCCACACGCCCAAGGGGAGCATGGTAACGCCTACGAAGTGCATGGCCTGTATTTTGAAACGCCCGAGTGGCACGTGTATCGCCGCGAGGGTTCGCACGCGTTGCAAAAGCTTCGGCTGCGACGCTACGGTGCGGCCTCACGCGTGTTTTTAGAGCACAAAGCCAAATCGGGCGGACGAGTGTGCAAGCGACGCACTCTGATCGACGAGGTGGAACTGGAGCATCTCGCAGCCTCGCGGGTGAAATCCGACTGGTCGGGTTATTGGTTCCGTCGTCGTCTGCGCGCTCGTAAATTGCAACCCATCTGTGCCGTGAGTTATTGGCGCACGGCGCTGACGGGCTCGCACAACGGCGACTCGTTTCGATTGACCATGGACCGAGACTTGCGATGTCAGCGCGCGACGGATATGCGCGTGCAAGAGGTCGCTACTCCGCCACGACTCTTGCGTGACGACGTGATCGTCGAGATGAAGTATTGTGACACCTTGCCGGGGCTGTTTAAACGGCTGATGACTGATTTGCAATTGACCCCCACCGGTGTGTCTAAATATCGCCGTAGCGTCGAGCACTGCGGACTCGTGCCGCCGGAGCTGCTGCGGGACTTGAGTTGCGATCGTGACTCGCCCCCCGTGAACCGGTCGGCCTAGATTTATGTATCCCGAGAGGAGGCCTTGATGGAGCCTTGGATGCAGGCCTTGACCGAGACGAGTGTCGGCCCTGGCGAGTTGATCGCGCGGCTGTCATTGTCACTGCTGTTAGGGTGGATCGTCGCCCTGATCTATCAGAAGACCAGTCAGGTCACCGACGACAGTTCGTCGTTCGTGGCGACGCTCGTGTTGCTCTCGATTCTGATCGCGATCGTCACGCAGGTCATTGGCGACAGTGTGGCCCGCGCATTCAGTTTAGTGGGGGCGCTCTCCATCGTCCGTTTTCGGACCGTGGTGCGCGATACACGCGATACGGCGTTCGTCATTTTTGCCGTGGTGATGGGGATGGCGGCCGGGGCCAGTAATCTCACAGTGGCCATCTCAGGCGCGGTCGTCGTGGGAGCCGCGGCGTGGTTGTTCCGCCCGACAGGCAATCATTTCTCGACCCACATGGCCAAGCTCGATATCAGGCTCGCGATCGGTCAGTCGCCGCAGGTCGCGTTCCTACCGCTGCTCGATTGCTCGGCGGAGCGTGTCGAGTTGATGGCGATCGAAACCTCGAAGCAGGGGAGCGCCATCGACTATCAATATCGCGTCCGGCTCAAGTCGTCATGCGATCCGACCTCGCTCGTCCGCGAATTGAATCAGCTCGATGGGGTACAGAGCGTCCGTTGGGCCGAGATCGTCGAAGCCGGCTAAGACGCATCACTTGACTCGTACCAATTGCAGGGCATTCTTGTCGAACCAGACTTGGCCGCGCGTCGCGCGCAGTTCGGCGACCAATTCGACCTCTAGTTGCGGCGCGCCGACAGCGAACTCGTGTTCGATGATCTGCCACGCGGCGGTCCCCTCGACATGATTCGTTCGCTGTCCGCCAGAAATTCTTAAGCCGGCTCCGTTCCCTTGACCACTCTGCGTCGCTGCCAGATCGACACTCTTCACACGAGCGCGTAATTTGTACGTGCCTGCCGCGAGTTGAACCTTGTTCCGCCACGAGGCGACACACTGCCCGCTCGGTCCCACGGCGATCGACCAACTCGGCACGCCGTCGACCGTCGGCTCCTCGTGCCGCGCGTCGGCCGACTCGCTCTTCGTGTACCATTTATTCAGCTTGGCAATGCCCTGTGCGTCGAACACCAGCGGCTTAGGGTCATACGTTCCGTTGAGCTGTTCCAGCCCCTTGGCGCGTGCCACGAGCCGATCTTTGAGCCCACGAACCGCGTTGTCGTGATCGCGAGCGACGTTCTCGTTCATGGTTGCGAGCACGGGACGCATGCGGGCGTGGACCTCATCGACGCGGGCTAGCAATTTGTCGGGCGGACTGAAAATCGGCAGCAGCTTGTTGATTCGTTCACGATATTGGGCCCGCACCTCGATGGGTTGCAACGCGGCCTGTGTGACCAGGGCGCCGGGCGTGTGCAGGATCGAGAAGTTCGCGTCGCCGAACATCTGATCCATGCCATGGGGCATAAACTGCGCTCGCTTCGTCGCCGGGTTGAAATAGACGCGATAGTTATTTCGATTCTGGCAGTAACCGTCCCAGTGGCACATCATCAACTCGACGGCGACAAACGAGAGGAACGCATCCATGTCGAGTACTTCAGCAATCTTCTGTGGCCGGAGCATGGCGTTCGGCTCGCGACAGGCGAGCACGAGTTGCTTGAGGTCGCTGCGATCGTCGGGTCCTTTGCCCTCGTCTTTTTCCAGATTCGCTTCGATCTCCTGACAGAACCCGCCGTCGTACAGATTGCCGTCGTACTTGGCAAAGTGACGTTTCAGAAATTGCGCGTCGAAGCCTTCCTTGAGCACATAAAAGCCCAGATCGCGGCCGTTGAGCCACACCCGGGCATGGGTTGCCCGCGCGGCGGGGACTCCGGCCGAGGCGCAAATGTCCGAGCAGATCAATTCATTGAGGTAGGTATTGTCTTGCACCGAATTGTTGAGGTGCATTTTGTCGAGGTCGTGGAACGATTGCCCTTTGAGGAATTTGTCGAAGTTGAGCGTGAGCGCAGGACGATCGTCGACGCCGCGAAAACTGCCGGCCGCCCCTTTGAGTTTGATGCCGACGTGTTGGTATTCCTGCTTGTCATTTTCGAGCACGCGGCAGCGTACGTACGCGCGATTATTCTGCCGCAGCTTTTGCAGTTCCGCCTGTTCGATTTCGATCTTGAGGCGCGGAATCTGACCGGTCTTGAAAAAGGCATCACTCGCGTCAGGTTTGAGGCTCGGCTTGGCTGGAAATCCCGGCACCTCGCCGACCACGTAACTCACATGGAGCGTCAGGGCGATAAGCACCCAAGCGAGTGCCTGAACCAAACGGCGAGAGCGTGTTGCTTCCATCGGAGCTGAGCGTCGCAATGACCTGCGGTCGTGAATCAGATACTACGGGCCTTTATAGATCACGCCATCTTTCATGACAAAGGTGACCTGCTGCAAGAGCTTGATATCTTCGATCGGATTACCTTTCACAGCCACGATATCGGCGAGCTTGCTGGGCTCGATCGTGCCGAGGCGGTCGTCGATGCGGAGCAACTGTGCCGCCGTGAGGGTGGCCGACTGGATCGCCTTCATCGGACTCATGCCGCACTCGACCATCAAGGCGAACTCTCGACCGTTCTCGCCGTGGGGCGAGACCCCCGAGTCGGTCCCGAATGCAATTTTCACCCCCGAGGCGTGTGCTTTGGCGAAGGTTGCGCGGATCACCGGGCCAATGGCCGAGGCCTTCTTGCGAACCACTTCCGGAAAATACCCGGGCTGCTCGGATTTCTCGGCGACCCACGCGCCGGCAAGCAAGGTCGGCACCCAATACGTGCCATGCTGCTTCATCAAGTCGACGCATTCGTCGGTCATGAATGTGCCGTGCTCGATCGAGTTGACGCCGGCCATAACTGCCCGCTTGATTCCCTCGGTGCCGTGAGCATGTACGGCCACGATCATGTTGTAGTCCTTGGCTGTCGCCACGACGGCTTGTAATTCTTCGGCGGTGAACTGCGGGTTCTGGCCACTCGAGCCGAGGCTCAAAATACCGCCGGTCGCGGTGAGCTTAATCAGGTCGGCGCCGTCCTTGTACCGTTGTCGAACGGCTTTGCGAGCATCGTCCGCTCCGTTGATAACGCCGTCGAGTGGGCCCGGATCACGTCGATAATCGCCGCGCAGTGCATTCGTTGGATCGGCATGCCCACCGGTCGTAGCCAGCGATTTGCCGGCGGTATAAATTCGCGGGCCGGGCACCCAGCCTTGCTCGATCGCCTTGCGCAACGCGACCGAGTTGACGCCATTGTCGCCCAATTCGCGGACGGTCGTAAAACCGGCCATGAGCGTCGTTCGGGCGTAGACCGTTGAGCGCAGGGCGTAGTCGGCCTGTTCCATGAAAAAGCGTTCACTGTACGAGTCCTTCGAGTGCTGCGACATCAGATGGGTGTGCATGTCCATCAGGCCGGGGAGCAGGGTGTGCTCCGTGAGGCAGATCAGCGTATCACCCGCCTGCGGCTCGATGTACCCGTTGGCGATCGATTTAATCTGGCCATCGACGATCGAGATCGAGACCTGCGTGCGGGGCTGGTCGCTACGGCCATCGATGAGCCGCCCCGCGTGAATGATTGTCGCGGCATCGACTGCCGAGATTCCGGATGAAATCACTGCCAAGGTCAACACACACAGCCAACGCATGTCCAGGTTCCTCGAAACGTCGATGTTGAGATTCCCACTGCGTCGACTATTCTATAAGCCACGCGAGCCAGACACTACATCTAATGCCGCGCAAGCCCCCGATCCGGAGCAATCTCATGTCAGGACCGCAGTTTCATCGTCGCGACGCTCTTAAAATCGGCGGAGCCATGCTAGGAGGAGTCGCCATGCCCAACGGAGCATCAGCCGCACCAGCGATCGGCCCAGGCTACATCGACGCTCATAGTCACGTTTGGACCCCCGACGTGGCCAAGTATCCGCTCGCCAGCGGATTCAAGGTGAGCGATATGCTGCCGCCCTCATTCACCGCGGATGAATTGCTCGCCGAGGCCGAGCCCTGCGGCGTCGACCGGGTCGTGCTCATCCAGATGAGCTTCTATGGCTTCGACAACTCGTACATGCTCGACATGATCCGCAAATACCCCGGGCGGTTTCGAGGTGTCGCGGTCATTGACCCCCGGGCAGAAAATGTCGCCACGACGATGCGCTCACTGACTCCGCAGGGGGTTACCGGCTATCGACTGTTTCCGCGCGGGGTCGACCCGCAGATGTTTTTTGACCACCCCGGAATCAACGCGATGTGGAAGGTCGGCGCGAGCGACGGGCTGAATATGTGTTTACTCATCAATCCGAACATGCTCGCAATTGCCGACCAACTCTGCACGCGTCACCCTGACACGCCCGTGGTCATCGATCATTACGCGCGCATTGGCACCGACGGCATGATTCGCGACAGCGAGTTGAATCAGTTGTGCGGCTTGTCCAAGCACAAAAACGTAACCGTCAAATTGTCAGCGTTCTACGCTTTGGGCAAAAAACAGATGCCCTACGATGATCTGATCCCCATGACGCGCCGGCTGCTCGATGCCTACGGCGTTGAGCGATTGATGTGGGCGACCGACTGTCCGTATCAGGTGCAGCAGGGACACACCTATCGATCAAGCGTAGATTTTATCGCCAAACGGCTCGGTTTCTTGTCTGCGAGCGACAAGCAATCGCTGTTGCAGAAGACCGCCCAGCGGGTCTTTTTTCGCTGACTTGGCAAGCGAGGCGTGGCATCTTACACTCGAATGCTTGACGTCCCCCCTAGCTTCTGATCGCCGCGCATCACCCTGGATCTCCGATGAAGTTTCATGCCGTTATTCCTGTTGCCGGACACGGCAGTCGTTTGCTCCCGCACACGAAGAGCCAGCCAAAAGAGATGCTGCCGGTGGGACGCAAGCCGACGGTCCAATGGATCATCGAGGAACTTACCGCGGCGGGAATTGATCGCGTGCTCTTCGTGACGGGACCGGGCAAGGCGGCGATCGAAAATCATTTTGATATCAACGAAGAGTTGCGAAACCGACTCCGCGAGAAAGGACAAGAAGACTTGCTCGCCGCCCTCGACTTCGAGTGGAATGGTGTTACATACTGTTACACGCGTCAGTCGCAGCAACTCGGGCTCGGACACGCGATCCTGTGTGCCGAAACGGTCGTCGGCGAGCAGCCCTTTGTCGTCGCACTGGGCGATTCGATCATTGGGCTCAACTCTCGCTCGCGCATCGTGGCCCGCATGATCGAGTTGTATGAACAGCAACAGCCCGACGCCATAATTGCCTTCGAGACCGTGCCCGAGGCGGAGGCCAAATTTTACGGCATCGCACAGCCGCGCGTGCAACACGACGGCTATTTTGAACTCGACAATCTGGTCGAAAAGCCTCGGACGATTCCGCCGCCGAGCTGCCTCGCGGTCGCCGGGCGCTATTTGTTTCATCCGAAGATATTTTCGTTTCTGCATGAAACACAACGTGGCGTTGGCGACGAAATTCAACTCACCGATGCGATTGCGTTATTGCTGAAGCGGGGCGGACGAGTGCTCGGCATCCCGTTGCCCCCGGGAGAACAGCGTTACGACATCGGCAACTTTGCGAGCTATTTTCAGGCCTTTGCCGAGTTCGCGATGGAAGACGACGAGCACGGCGCCGAGTTGCGGCAGTTCTTGCGCGGCTATCTTGACCGTCGGGCCGAGCCATGAAAATCATCCAGCACTCGATTCCCGCTCGAGTCGCTCTGGCCGGCAATCCCTCGGACGGCTACCAAGGCAAAACGCTCGCGCTGGCCATCGGTAACTTTCATGCCCAGGTGCGGCTCATTCCCTGGGATCGGCTGGAAATCGTGCTGCGCGAGCAGGACAAGAATCGCTTCGACTCGATCAATGACCTGGTCGACGACGTCACGCGACATGGCTACTACGATGGTATCCGTCTGATTAAGGCATCCATCAAATGCTTTGCTGACTATGCGCGTGCAAGAAAGTTCGAGTTGCATCAACACCCGTTTTCGATCGGTTACAGCACGACGATCCCCCAGGGAGTCGGCCTCTCGGGTTCGAGCGCTATTATCGTCGCCACGCTCCGCTCGTTGATGGACTATTACCGCGTGGCGATCGACAAGCCTGTGTTGGCGTCGCTGGCCCGATACATTGAGAACGACGAACTCGGAATCAGCGCTGGCTACCAAGATCGCGTGGCCCAGGTCTACGGCGGGCTTACCTTCATGGATTTTGCTACACTGACGCCGTGCGATGGCTTCGAGTGCGGTACGTATGAATCGCTCGATCCGGCGCTGCTACCGCCATTGTACGTCGCTTACGACGAACAGTCGTCGAAGCCGTCGTCTGGGCGGATTCATAATCCGCTCCGTGAGCGCATGGAGCGTGAACCGGCGCTGGTTGCCTGCATGAAGGAGATCGCCGCGCAAGCGGCCTTGGCCAAGACGGCGTTGTTGCGCGGCGACGGGGATGGCCTGAATCAAGCCATCAACCACAACTTTGATTTACGCTGCCAACTTTATGAGCCCGGCGAGCGACACGTGCGGATGATCGAGACGGCGCGATCGGTCGGTGTATCGGCCAACTTTGCTGGGTCGGGCGGGGCGATTGTCGGCTGCTATGCGCAGACCCAGCAGGACGCTCCCGCCGCGCTTGCCAAACTGAGGGCTGCCATGTCAGCGGCCTGCCCAGCTTGGCATGTACAAGCCGTGCAGGTCGATCCGACGACGTAACGGCGTCTCCACCTCTGCGGCCGAATTCAAGCCGGGGGGCGAAATTTGCTCCCGAGCTGTTTATAATGCTACGCTCGACACGGTTCCGCTCCTTGGCTGTTGTTGGTTCTGACTTTGAAACATGATCGCTCTGACCACCCCTCAACTCATTAACGACTTGTGCGCTGCTCTCGGAAGCGATCACGTGCTCAGCGCGCATAGCGAGCGGCTCGTGTATGAGTGCGACGGATTTGTCATCGAGAAGAACTGCCCCGACGTGGTCGTATTTCCCCGTTCGACGGAGCAGGTGCAGCGGGTCGTGCAGATCTGCAATGAGCATCAGGTTCCGTTCGTGCCTCGCGGCGCGGGCACCAGCCTGGCCGGTGGCTGTCTGCCGGTCGGCGGCGGCGTGATGATTGTCCTCACCCAGATGCGCGAGATCGTCGAGATCAACCTGCGTGACCGTTACGCGATCGTGCAGCCGGGGGTGGTCAACGTCTGGCTGACCAACGCGCTGAAGGGGACCGGGTTTCATTACGCGCCCGACCCGTCGAGCCAAGGTGCGTGTACGATTGGCGGCAACGTGGCGACGAACTCGGGTGGCCCGCACACGCTCAAGTACGGCGTGACCGTGAATCACGTGCTGGGCATCGAGGCCGTACTGGCCGATGGCTCGCGTGTGCAATTTGGCGGACCGGCCGAGGAGTACGCCGGACTCGATCTGGTCGGCACGCTCGTCGGCGGCGAAGGGACACTGGCCATCGTCACGCAAGTCTGGGTGCGGCTGACCCGCGACCCGCAGGGCGTCCGCACGATGCTCGGCGTCTTCGAGTCGTGTGACGACGCCACGAGTGCCATTAGCGATATCATCGGGGCGGGCATTGTCCCCGCCGCGCTCGAAATGATGGACCAAGGCATTCTGGTCGCGGTCGAGCAAGCGTTTCATTTCGGCTTTCCCCTCGACGCACAGGCGATTTTGCTGATCGAAGTCGATGGCCTAGAAGCGGGACTCGACGCGCAGCGCGATGCGATTATCGCGATTTGCGAGCGCAACAAGGCCCGCGAGGTGCGACTGGCAGCCACCCCTGCCGAACGACTCAAACTGTGGAAGAGTCGTAAGCAGGCCTTTGGAGCCGTGGGGCGTTTGAGTCCCAGCTATTGTACACAAGACGGCGTCGTGCCCCGTACGCAGTTGCCGCATATCCTGCGACGGATCACCGAGATCGGCAGCAAATACTCGCTCCGCGTGGTCAACGTGTTTCATGCTGGCGACGGCAACATTCATCCCATTTTGCTGTTCGATGAACGTGACGCCGAACAGGTGCAACGCGTGCTTCGAGCCAGTGAGGAAATTCTCGACGAGTGCATTGCCTGTGGCGGCAGCGTCACCGGCGAGCATGGCATCGGTGTCGAGAAGATCAGTTTTATGAGCAAGCTGTTCAGCGCCGACGACCTGACCGTGATGGACCGGCTGCGGCAGGCCTTTAATCCACGCGGAAACTTGAGCCCCGGTAAGATGTTGCCCACGGCCGGCGCCTGTGGTCTCGAACAGAAGCATCCCGGTCGCCGGGCTGCAATGTAACTTTCGATCGTTGTTCACCAAACTCATGACAACCACGCTTACTTCATCGTCTCCACCCACGACGGCCGCTGAGATTGTCGAGACCGTGCGTTCGGCCATCACGACGAAGACACCGTTGCGCCCGGTGGGTGGAGGGCGCAGCCTCGACCACGGCGTAGCAACCCGACTGACGCCCGTTGATGTGCCGCTCAGTGGCATGCGCCGCTTGATCGACTATCCGGCCCGAGATATGACCGTCACGGTCGAGGCGGGTATGACCATCGCCGAACTGACACGCACCCTTGCCGAGCAACGTCAGCGGCTACCGATTGATGCTCCCCACGCGAATGTGGCTACGATCGGTGGGTTGATCGCCACGAACTTCAGTGGCCCGCGACGCTATGGTGCGGGCACGATGCGTGACTATGTGATCGGTATCAGCGCCGTCGACGGTCACGCAACGTTGTTCAAAGCCGGTGGCCGAGTCGTCAAGAACGTCGCTGGTTACGATCTTTGCAAGCTATTGGTCGGTTCGCATGGTTCGCTGGCGATCATCACGCAAGTGACGCTGAAAGTTCGTCCGCAACCTGAAACCTCGTTGCTGATCGCGTGCGATCTGGCGAGCGCCGAGCAAGCCGAACAGGCGCTCGCTTTCATGGCCCACTCGCGCACCACCCCTGTGGCGATCGAACTGCTCGCGGGCCCCGCCTGGAGCACATCGGGCGCGGTGGGAGCGGGGCTCGCCGCGAACAACTGGCGGCTGGTCGTGGGGGTCGAAGGAACCGAGCCCGAGGTGCGTTGGATGCGTGGCCAGCTACGCGAGGAACTCGCCCCCTTTGCGACGGGCGAGTTTCATGAGCACGCTCAGATTTCCGACTGGCAGCCGCTCATCGACTTTCCCGCGACGGGCGAGTCGCCGCTGGTCCTGAAGTTCAGCGTGGTCCCCAGTCGCGTCGTGGCGCTCATGCAGACGTTGCGACAATCGCTCCCGGGCGTCTCGCTGCAGGCTCACGCCGGCAGCGGCATCGTGCTGGCCCGACTGAGCGAATTGAACGCGACGACGAGCAAGGCGATCGTGCAACAGGTGCAGCCGGCCGTGATGGCGGCGCAAGGCTCGTCGGTCGTCTGGTCATGCTCGACGAGCGAGGAATTGACACCGCTCGTCGCTTGGGGTCCGCCGCGCGCCGACCGCCCTTGGATGCAACAAGTAAAACAACAATTTGATCCTCACGGCCTGTTCAATGCAGGCCGATTCGTGTTCGCATAACTCATGAATCATTCGACAGAATTAACACCGGCCGCGGCGCACAATCCTGGCGCGGGCATTGAGTACCAACGGTTCTTGGACTGTGTCCACTGTGGACTCTGCACCGCCTCGTGCCCCACGTACCTCGAAACGGGGAACGAGAACGACAGTCCGCGGGGGCGGATTTATCTGATGCGCGCCGTCACCGACGAACGCTTGCCGCTCACGCATGATGTGCGGCGTCATTTGGAGTTGTGCCTCGACTGTCGTGCTTGCGAGACGGCCTGTCCGTCGGGCGTGCAATACGGACGACTCATCGAGCCGTTCCGCGTGGCAATGGAGGAGCAACACGACGGTCCCCAGAAGAGCGCCGATTGGTTCCATCGCTGGATTCTGTTCGGCCTATTCACGCGACCCGATCGGATGCGCCGTTGGCTGGCTCCCGCGCGGTGGGCTCAACGACTCGGTTTGACCACGTTGCTGCACAGGACAGGGCTCGTCAAGTTGATACCTGGCCGGCTCGGGCAATTGGTCGAGATGCTACCGCCCCTGCCGAAGGATGAGCCGCCTCTGCCGGAGTTTCTGCCAGCGATTGGCCGACGTCGGGCGCGTGTGGCTCTGTTTCGAGGTTGTGTGGCCGACGCGATGTTTCGTGGCACGCATTGGGCAACGGCCCGCGTCTTGCAGCAAAATGGCTGCGACGTGTTGATCCCGCGCGACCAAGTGTGCTGCGGAGCGATCCACTTTCACGCGGGTTCGAGTGACCCAGCGCGTGATTTCGCGAATCAGAACATCAAGGCCCTTAAGAGCGATGGCGTCGACGCGATCATCGTGAACGTGGCCGGTTGCGGGGCGATGCTCAAGGACTATGGTCATCACTGGCACGACGCACAACAGGCCGCGCGCGAGCAATTCGCCAGCAAAGTGAAGGATGTCCACGAGTTTCTCGACACGCTGGGGTTGGTCCCCCCTGAGGGAAAAATTCCCCTGCGAGCCACTTATCACGATGCGTGTCACCTTGGACACGCTCAGAAGATTCGCGAGGCTCCGCGCCGCTTGCTGAGTCAGATTCCCGGCTTGCAGTTGATCGATCTGCCGGAGAGCGATATCTGCTGTGGCGCGGCGGGAACGTATAACCTGACCGAGCCGGAGATGAGTGGGCAACTCAGCCTGCGCAAGCTCAATAACATCCGCCGCACAGGGGCTCAGGCCGTGCTCACTGCGAACGCAGGTTGCTTATTGCAAATCATTCGCGAGGCGCATCGGCAAGGCGATCCGCTCTGGATCGCACATCCGATGGACCTACTCGATCGCAGTTATCGACACGTCGGTCTCGACGATTCATAAGCGGCTTGGGCGATTGGTCTAACCCAGCTTGAGTTGTGCCCGGCGAGCGGGCCACGTCTCGTCGGCTTCAGCCTTCCAGACCTTGACGTTGTCGAACCAAGCGTGCTGACCGTAGTTAATGAGCACCAACCGAGGCTTATCAACTTTCAAGCCTTCATCAATCAGGTACAGTGGCGGCAGATCGTCGATCTGCGCGAGCATTTCGGCGCCATGCACCTCGACCAGCGCGGTATGCCAGGAGAGCGGCGCGAACGACACCTTGCGCACATCTTTCTTACCGCCCCACTTCATGATCTCGAAGCCGTCGGGAGTCGCCAGCGCTCGAGCGACATGCCCTTGAGGGGTTTCCAACCCGACGCCAAGCATCTTGGCGCCGTCGAGCTTAAACGAGAACTGAATCACGAAGTCGCGCGTTTTCAGCGGGCCCTTGGGACCTGTCGACAACTCGGAATGATGCATGTCGGCCGGTAGCTCGGCGCACTTGAGTTGACCGCCCGAGACATCGAACTTACCGGTGATGCGGAACCAGTCTTTCGAGTACGCGCCGTTCTCAAAGTCATCTTCGAGCAGCAACTCGCCCGGCTTGCTCATGAGCGGCTTCGGCGCGGTGACCACCTTGGGCGTAGTTTTTGGAGCGGTCTTGATCGTCGCATCGAACAATGTGGGGAGTGTGCCGGTGCTGTCGCCGAGTTTCTCGACGTTGACTTCCATACGATCGAGCATCGACACCCAGAGGTTATTGAGAGGTGTTTCGGGAGCGAGCCGCAAATGCCGGCCGGTCGAGAGCGTGCCCGACCCACCGCCAGCGAGCAGGATCGGCAAGTCCTCGTGGTTATGAGCGTTGCCGTCATGGATACCACTGCCGTACGCAATCATCGCATGATCGAGCAGTGTGCCGTCTCCCTCGGAGGTTTGGTTGAGCCGTTCGAGCAAATAGGCCAACTGACGTGTGTGGAATAAATTGATCTGTCGCAGCTTGGCTTGCTTAGCCGCGTCGCCACCGTGATGCGACAGGTCATGGTGCCCCTCGGGTACATTGATGAACGGATACGGTTTGTTGCTCGCCTCATTGGCCAGCACAAAGGTGGCAACGCGCGTCACATCGGCCTGAAACGCCAACACGAGCAGATCGCACATCAGCCGAATATGTTCTTCATACACGGCGGGCACACCGATCGGGGCCGGATAGTCGGGCGTTTTCACGGGCGGTAGCTTGTCGGCTCGTTCGATCCGCTGTTCGATATCGCGAATCGCCGCGAAATACTCGTCCAGCTTGCGTAGGTCGTTCACGGCCAAGCGACTGGCCAAGCTCTTCGAGTCTTCACGCACATAGTCGAGAATGCTCTTGCGTCGTGCGTCTCGCTTGGCCTTTGCGGGATCATTGGCCGATCCGAACAGCCGCTCGAACAGGAGCTTGGGGTTGACTTCCTTGGGCAAGGGTTGAGTGGCTGATCGCCACGACATGGTCGACGAGTACACGCAGCTATAGCCTGAGTCGCAATTGCCGGCCATCGCACCCGGTTCGGTCCCCATCTCGAGCGAGGCCAGTCGAGTTTTCTCGCCGATGCGAGCCGCCGCCACCTGATCGACCGAGACACCGTTACGGATGTCGGTACCGTCGGTCTTATAAGGATGCGCTCCGGTCAGAAACGCGCTCAGCGCCCGAGCGTGTCCGCCGCCGCCGTCGCCGTAGGGGCGAGCCTTGTCGGCCGTCAGACCGGTAAGTACCAACAGCTTGTCTTTGACGGCCGAGAGTGGTTCGAGGATGGGCGACAGTTCGTAGTCGCTTCCCTCTTGTTTGGGTGTCCAGTCACTCATGTGGACGCCATTCGGGATATACAGAAACGCCATGCGATTCGGCGCGACAGCGTCGGGCGCGACGCGCTCGGCCCAGGCGGTTAATGGACCCATCGCCTCGAGCCAGGGCAACGACAATGACACGCCGACCCCTTGAAGCAAGGTGCGACGACGCAGGCGCTTGGCGTACAAACTCATACAGGCTTCCTTGGACAGAATCGGTGGTCTAAGTGGTAATGATTGGCTGGAGAGGATTATTTCGACGGACGGCCGCGACGCTGTCGAAATGGATCGCTTTTCACGATGTCGGTTACGAGCGCGGCAAACTGATAATCGTGGCCAGGCAAGCCGCTGACGATCCGCTCGACCGTGGGACGATCGTAGTGTTCGAGGCCGCGTCCCAGGGCGTAGATCAGCAGCTTCTCGGTCAAGCAGCGGCAGAATTCTTCTTTGCGTTGTATGACGATCGACTTCAAATCGGCTGGCCCGGTGAATTTAGTGCCGTCAGCAAACTCGCCGGTCGCGTCGATGTCGAATGCCCCATCCTTCGATCGGAATGCGCCGACCGCGTTGAAGTTTTCCAAGGCGAACCCGATGGGGTCCATCTTGGCGTGACAATTGGCACAGGCTGGGTTGCGACGATGCACTTCAAGTCGCTGTCGCAGCGAGGCGGCCGAAATATCCTTTTCATCACTGGGTAATTCAGGCACATTCGGAGGCGGTGGCGGCGGCGGAGCGCCCAGAATTTGCTCCAATACCCAACGGCCGCGCTTGACCGGCGAGGTTCGTGTGGGGTTCGAAGTCACCGTCAGCACGCTGGCTTGTGTGAGCAAGCCGCCGCGCGTTCTGTCGAGCAATGCCACACGTTGGAACTCATCACCGCGAAGGGGTTTGCCTCCGGGCCGCTGCGGTTTCTGCCCGAGGGAGTTCCCCTGTGTATCGGCAATGCCGTAGTGCTTGGCCAGTGGCTCGTTGAGGAACGTGTAGTCGGCTGAGATCAAGTCGAGCACGCTGCGGTTTTCGCGCACGATCGATTCGAAGAATAACTCGGTCTCGCGGAGCATGGCGAGACGCAGCTTGACGTTGAACGTAGGGAACAACTGCCCGTCAGGTGAGATAAACTCGATCCGCTTGACTTGTAGCCACTGCATGGCGAAATTCCGCACGAGCTCGGTCGAGCGTGGGTCGGCGAGCATGCGTCGCACCTGTGCGTCGAGGTTGGCGGTCAACTGTCGCCGCTCGGCCAAGTCGAGCAGCGTATCGTCGGGCATCGTACTCCAGAGAAAATACGAGAGCCGCGAAGCGAGCTGAAACTCGTTAAGGTTACGCACCGTTGGGCTGCCGGGCTGTTCGTCGAGTTCGGCACGAAACAGAAACTTAGGGGAGCACAGCACGGCCTGCATAGCCAGTTGCATAGCGGCCTCCCATTTTTCACCACTGGACAATGCTTGATCGGCGAGTTGCAGGAGACGTTGAATCTCTTGCGGCTCGCTGGGGCGACGCAAAGCGCGACGCAAAAAACGACCGAGTACCTCGCGAGACTGCTCGGCCTGAGTGGTGGCCGTGGTGGCGAGCAGCCGTTGCTGACTGGCCGGCCGGGTGTCGAGCGGACCCTCTAACGCGAAGTACTCGATATTCAAGCTGGCCGGGGGTTGGCCATCGGCGGGCTTGTCGATCGCGACCAAAATGCGATGCCGGTTGGGCATCGGTGGAACGCGGACCTCAAGCAATTGGGCCGTCTCTTTCGTGTTCCCCTGCACCATAAACGATTGCAGGATTCGTGCCGGTCGCAGCACATTGCCGTTGAGCTTGGCCAGTTCAGCATCGGCTGACGGATCAGGCAGATCTTTGCCATGAACGAGGATCGTGACCCGGATGGGTTGCGTCGTGCCACTCGTGCCGAAGACCCGAGTGCGGAAGATATATTCGCCGTGCGGTTCCCATTGGTACGGTGTGTTGAGTGGTCCCACCTCGATGAACGCCTTGCCGTCGGAGGTCATGCGGCGGAAGCCATTGATGAACAACTTGCCCGCGTCCGCCGAGGCGGGTTCGGTATACAACGCACTCAAATGCCGCTTGGGGACCGGCGGCGGAGAGGGAGTGATGGCGCGGCTCATGATCGCGTCGGCCGCGTCGAGGTATCGCTCC
>CAYLYE010000100.1:7004-21162 GCA_964387325.1 uncultured Planctomycetaceae bacterium | reverse complement strand
GTTTCGTTTCTCGCGCAGGGGGGGTAATCACAATCGGTCCAAGTATCGCGAACGAGCTTGCAAGAACCGTAAATTACGTCCCTACGCGAGGCACAACCACCCCGGCTGATAATTCTTGGTCAAGGCAGCAATTCAGCACGCGGGTTGGTAGTATAGTTGGACTTTTGACACCCTCAGCTGCTTCGTGATCCCCGGTCTGTTTGCCAAGGTCAACTCATGCGTTTTGTCATCGGTTGGTTCGTCTGCTCGTTCATGGTATTGCGGTCAATCGCGGCGGCCGAGAGCGAGACGATCACGTTCGATGCCTCGGGCGAAGGCTCGGCTGTCGTGGCTCACCCGACCGCGGCCAAGCAAAATATCCTGGCGATCGACGTCGGCGGGCTCAAAGGGGCTCACAAACTCAAGTCGAACGCGCCCAAGCTGGCGGCGGGCAAGTATCGCGTCACCTTGTATGCCATGCCCTACTCGACCGGCGGCGACGATTTTTCGCGCCTGCGAGCAACCTGGACCGTGGGTGACAGCCGCAATCCAGTCAAGCAGCAGGTTGCTTGGACTCAGTTCGACTCGACTCCCAATCGTTTCACACCGTTCGAGATCGAGTTGACACTGCCCACGTCCACGACACCGACGTTCGAGCTAAGTTGGCTGCAACTTTCAGCCGGACCGGGAGAAAAAGTCAAACCGATTCGCAAGCTGGAGCTGCCCACCGCTCCCAAGTCAGACGCGATCGTCAAGAAGTCCAAGCCTCGTGCCAGCGACGACCTGCTCGCCGAACTCAGCGTGAAAGGTCCGGTCACTCCGTTTGCTTCAGTCACGTATCCGGCGCTGCTCATCGAGCGGGTCGTGATCGAGCCTCTTAGCCGCACGCAGTTTGTCGAGCATGTTCGTCCGCAGTTCTTGCATGTCTACCCCGGCGAGAAGAATCCGGTCGATGTGACGATCCGCAATGTCGAGTCTCGGCCGGTCGAGGCGCTCGCGCGGTTGGAAATTCGCGTTGGGCTTGGCGAGCTGCTGCACACGTTGGAGCAGCCGCTCAAGCTGCCTGCCGGCGGTGTGGTGTCGCACCGCTTCGAGTGGCCCGCCGCGACGCGCGAGTTTGGCTACGAGACGAACGTCACGGTGTTGGTCGACGGCAAGGCGGTTCACTCGGCCAGCGACTATTTCTCGGCGAGCACGCCCATCTGGAAGACCGCCTTGCAGGCCGGAGGTTTTCTCGATTGGTACGGCCGCGAGCCGTTCTTTGCTGACCATGTGGCCAACAATCGGGCTAAGTACTTGAACGTCGAGGAGGCGTTCAGTTGGCAGCCCAGTAGCTGGACCGACTTGACCCCCGAGACCGACCATTGGTGGACCGGTCAGGGGGACGTTCACAATAGCCTTGCCGGGCTCAAACAGTGGATTGGCCTGAGTCACAAGGAAGGGATCAAAATGATCACGTACCTCTGGCCCACGGCGAGTGGTCCCGAGGCGATCGAGTGGGGCCGCGAGGCCCCCGAGCTGCTCACGCACGGCGGCGTTGGCTTGGCCACCGAGTTCTTCGATGTCGAGGACCTGCGGCTCAAGTCGATCACCGAAGCCGACAAACGGCTTTGGGAATTACGCAGCGGAATCTGGAACTACCTGGGGGTCAATCGCGGCATGCTCCGCTGCATCGACAAGGGGGTGGTCGAAACGGTCGAGTCGGCGCGGCGGTTCGGCTGGGACGGCGCGCGTTTCGATTCGCCGCCAGGCTGGAGCGCCATGGGAGCCGAGGACATGCACAGTGAGTTCGCAAGGCTCAAGGTCGAGCCGCTTCTCAAGCAGCTCGTGCCCGAGTACTACGAACAGAAAACCGGCGTCTGGGATCAAACGGCCGTCTCGGTCACCAATGTCCGGTACACCAAGCATCAGATGCGACAAGACAATCCACACTTTGCCCTCTCGTACAACTTTGGCGCGGTGAAGGTGGGACCCGATGTCGACACGAAATTTTACGACAACTGCTGCGTCGACGGCGGGCAGATCATGGATGAAGAAATCCGACAGTTTCTGCGCGTGCCTTGGACGGCGTATTACACACGCATTCGCGACCAAGTCGACATCGCGCGCCGTCGCGGGGGCTATAACTGTGTCGTTGCCCTGAGCACAACGCTTGCGGCGACACGCTGCTACTCGGCGATTTGCACCCTGGCTGGCGGCTCGCATCCGTATCTTGACTTCGGCTGGGGCACGACGATGCCCGGCAATTACACGCAGTTCATGACCCGCTATGGCGAGTTCTGTTGGTCGCTCGATCTCGAACCCGTCCAGGCCGACGAGTCGCAGTTCAATATTGATTCTGAAGATCAGGTCTGGTGGGGCAAAAATGTTCGCCGCCGCACCACCCCCTCGGGCGACCAGCAATGGGTCCTGCAACTCATCTCGACGCCGCCGACCGAGACCGTCACGGCCGATCAAAGCGGGAAAATGCAGCCCTGGCGAACCGGACTCAAGGCCAGCCGCGTGTCTGATCGCGAGCCGGTCGTCTGGGCACTCAGTGCTGAACCGAGTACGCGCGCAGCGCAGCTCACCCCGCGCCGCGATGGCAATCGCTACGTCGTCGAACTCCCTGAACACCGAATCTGGACCGTGCTAGTCTGGACCGAACCCTCTGCCTCGAAAGGCTCGTAATGTTGGTTGCTTTCGTTGATCGTGGCGTGCGCGCGTTGGCCGTCCTGATAGTTTACTGCCTAATCGCTTCGTCGGTGGCCGTTGCCGAAGCGCAGAGCGACGCACCCTCTATGCACTGGAAGCCGCTGCTGATCCCCAAGGCGCTGGTGATCGTGGGCCCCTGGGGCGACATGTTCCGCTGGCGCGAGGCGATGCACGCACATGGCTTGCTCTACGAAGAAGCTTACCGCGCGCAGAATGCCTATCATGGTGCGACGCGCATTTACGGATTGCCTGAATCCCCTGACAAGCTCGATGAGTACTCGGTGGTCGTGCTCGCCAATGTCGACGCCGGTGCGATTGGCTCGACTTGGCTCGATGGGCTCGAGCGATTCGTTCAGCAAGGGGGCGGTCTCGTGGTGCTCGGCGGCTCCTGGGCGTACAGTCGCGGTGGCTACGCAGGCACAAAGCTCGAATCGCTGCTCCCCGTCACCTTAGCGGTCGAGAATCGCATTCCCTCGGTGCTTGCCGGAGAGATTTTGAAACCATCGAGCACGTCGAGTTGGTCGTGGAAGCTGGCATTCGATCAGCAGCCCCGTTCGTATTACACGCAGACGGTCGTGCCGCGCGATGGCGCAACGGTTGAGCTGCAAGCCGGCGACCGACCAGCGCTCGTGAGTGGAACACAAGGTCGCGGCCGAGTGGTGGCTTGCGCGCTGACAATTCATGGCAAGTCGACCCCCGAGGCGCCAGGCTTTTGGGATTGGGGGGACTGGCCCAAGGCACTCGGTCAAGCCTGCGACTGGGCAGCGGGCAATCGACCCTTGTCGACGGACATGACCTCGACCGTCACGGCCCTCTCCCCTCTCACCGACGAAGAAATCCGCCAGGTGCAGTTGAGCTTTCAGCCGCTCACAGATGATTTCGTCACGCGCTTTACAGCCGCCCCCCAAGCCACGGCCGCTCAAGCGATCGTCGATCGGATATTTGCCGGCGACTTGGGCAAAGTGGTGCTCACGCCCGCGGCGATCGACGCCCTCGTCCCGTTCGCTCGCAGCGAGCATACCAAGGGTTGGAGCAAATTCACCGACGACTTGAATCCCAACTTTGCCTTGCGAGCCGCGGCGCTCGAGATGCTCGGCGCGACGAAATCGCCCACGGCGGCAACGACCTTGCTGCCGCTATTGAATCAGTCCGACATCGCCACGGCGGCGGTCGACGGCCTGCGCCGTCTCGGCGATCCGGCCCATCTGGAAACCGTGCATCGCGTGTATGAGCGGAGCGTCAAGCAAGCCGACTTTCGACACCCAGACGGCCAGGGAGTAAGTGTCCCCGTTGGGCAGAAGAACGGCATCTTGGCGACCCACGCGGCCGCAACCCTCTACGCTCTGGGGGATCCACAAGGGACCGAACGCATGGCGAGTTTGTATCGCGAAATTCGCCTGCTGCGACGGATCTTCGCCAATGCCGCCAAGCGTCGTGTCGCCGACACCGACACGCAAGGGATCGCGATTCGCAAAGCGATCATCGACAAATGGACCGACCTAGCTCGACTGGAGGTGTTCCTCTACGGCAGCGCGGGCCCGATACCCGAGCGGCAACGCGAGGCCTTCGTGCGATACGCACGCACGGCGACCGAAGATGTCGAGGTTCGCTGGCTAAGCAGTGCCCTGCTGCACTCGCCGGGCGAGAGTTGGTCCGCCTTGAGCGACGCGCACGATGGTATCATCCGCCGCTTGGCCACAGCCAAGATGGCAAAGTGACTACGCGGTTGTCTGAAACGTCAGGCACTGTGGCTAGCCAATGCGAACTCTTCGTGCTCCAAATCGGCGATCGAGTCGACAATCCGATCGGGCCGATATCCGTAGCGTGATAAATCTTCGAGCTTTGTACCGCCGCTGAGGACGAGCACTGTGCGGTAGCCGAGTTGTACGCCGCCCAGGATATCGGTCTCCATCGTGTCGCCGATGATGGTCGTCTCTTCGGCTCGCAGACCAAGTTCCTTACGCGCGCCGCGGATCATCACCGGACTGGGCTTGCCGACGCTGAAAGCCTTTACGCCCGTGGCTGCCTCGAGCATGGCGACAATCGCCCCGCATCCGGGACGCAACCCCTGCGGAGTTGGACAATTTACGTCCGGATTGGTCGCGATCAACTGCGCGCCCGCGAGAATCATTCGCACCGCTTGGTCGATCATCTCCATCGTCAACGTGCGCCCCTCGCCAACAACCACATAGTCAGGGTCGTGATCGACGATCGAGTAGCCGTTGCGATGCATGGCATGCAGCAATCCACCTTCGCCAATGACATAAGCCGTGCCGCGAGGTTTCTGCTTGGCTAGAAACCTCGCCGTGGCCATCGAGCATGTGAACACATGACTCTCTTGGGCGCGAATGCCCATCCGTTGCAGCTTGACCGCCACGTCGCGGCGAGTCCGCTGACTGTTGTTCGTTAGAAACAGAAACGGTATTTGCTGGTCGATGATCCGATTTACGAAACGGTCGGCTCCTTTGATTAATTCGCGACCGCGATAAATAACGCCATCCATGTCGATGAGATATCCGTGGGGCATCACACTCACCTAGAATAAAGTGGAGTACAGAGGTCGGTTCCCCGTGTGCTACACGTCGCGCAAAGTCTTCGATCGACGACAGCCGCGCGTGCCGAGTGAACCGACACAGATTAGTTAACAACGCAGGCTCGTCGTCAGGTGATGCGTTCCAGAGACGATGGCCCGAGCCCTGTGGATCGCAAATGCTATGCCAAAGTGTCGGACACGATCGGGTGACAGCGTTGTAATCCCCTGTGATGGCAACCACTTCTGATTGACATCGCGTCTTCATTCGCGTCGTTGTGGGCACTCACTCCGCGGGGGAGCATTTAACAAATGCGTATTGATTCGTGCGCAGGCATTGAGCACTCGCGCTTAAGTGCGCGGCAGGAGCCTATTGCCAAGATTGCTTGAAATGCCGATTGTTTGCGCAAATCAATCATGGTCGCGAGATTTGCTGCACTCACTATTTTTTCAAGCGATCGATGGCCACACGCAGGAAATGGACCCCCGAACCGTTCATGTAGACGGTACCGACCGTGTCACGGTCGACTTGCACGGTACGGGCTGAATAATATCGTGCGGTGATCGGCAGCGACGGCAGCACACTCACCGTGCGATCGTTGTTCCAAGTTACGCCATCGTCGGCTGAGTAATTGTAATGCAGGCCGACGTTCTTGGTGCCCACTCCATATGTGACGAGTACGCCGCCGTCGCTGAGCACGGTCAGATGACGTCCTTCGGCGGTGTCGGTGTCCGGTACGCTACGAAAACCGCTCACGAGGTGCCACGTGCGGCCGTCGTCGGTCGAGCGGAGCATCTCGGGGCCCATCGCCAGCAGAGTACCCTTCGCCGTGCGAACGATCTGCTGGAACGCATGCTGTTTGCTGCCTGCTACTGCTGAATTGAACACCGTCAACTCGCGTGTGCGTGGATCGAACAGTCGCGGTGGGCCGACACGCAGCGGCAATAGCCAGCGACCGTCGCTCCACGGCAGCACATTATGCCGCACCGCGCCGAGGTGATGCCCCTCGACCGGCCCGATCAACTGTTGCTCGCTCCAGGTAAGCCCCTGATCGGTGCTGAGCGTGAAGAGCAAGGCGCGTTCGTAGTAGCCGTCGGTCTTCTTGTCGTCGGCGATGTAATTCCAGGTCACCAGCACACGATCATCGCTCAAGGCATCGACCGTGCCGGGGTAGACTTCAAAAATCTTCACTTCGCGAATCACGTCGGGTCGCTTGGCGCTCGTGGCGATCTCGCCGGGCTGGCTCCACGTGCGGCCGTCGTCGGTCGAACGCGTGGCCCAGAGCACGTTGGCATTTTTGTAGACGACGATCAGCGTCCCTGCCTTGGTGCGGCAGATCGACGGATGAACGTGCCCACCCGTACCGTAGGGGGCGAGGTTCACGGGTCGATCCGGCGATTGAAACGTTTGCAAGCGTTGGCCGCCGATCTCGGCCACATAGAGGTTTTCATAGGCATCGAAGGCCAGCATGTGGGGTAGGCGGAACTCGCCGGTCGCGCTTCCCTCGCGTCCCAGTCGCCGTACAACTTTCCCTTGCGCGTCGAGCTGGAGCACCTGATTGGCTCGACCGTCGGCCACGAATAACTGTCCTGCGCCGTTGAACGCCAATCCATAAGGCGCGTAACCGTTCCAGACGTCGAGCAACTCGCCATCGGGGCTAAATATCTGAATTCGATCGTTCTCGCGATCGCCGACCAGGAGCCGACCTTGGGCATCCACCACGATGGAGTGGGGAATACGGAACTCGCCACGCTCTTTGCCCGGTTTGCCCCAGGAGTGGATCAGAGCGCCACTCGGCGAGAACTTCATCACCCGGGCGTTGCCATAGCCATCGGTGACATAGAATTCGCCGCTGGGTCCAAAGGCGATGTCGGTTGGCTTGTTGAATTGATCGGGTCTGTCGCCCGGCTGACCAGTACCGAGCGTGAGCAGCAGCTTACCGCGACGATCGAACTTGAAAACGCGATGGTTGCCGATGTCGGTCACCCAAACGTTGTCTTCGCGATCGATCCGCAGGCCGTGCGCGCTGGAGATGATGTCGTCGCCCCAGGAGCGGAGTAGTTTGCCATGCGCGTCGACACAGATGATCGGGTGCGGGCCACGATGGAATAGGTAGATTTCGCCGAAGCGATTCACGGCCACGGCCGAGCAGGCCCCCAGCTTGTACTCGGCGGGCAGCTTGAGAAATTCTCCGGAGGGCTCAAGGTCAGTCGCCGACGCGTGCGCTGTAACGAGCGAGACGAACATGACGAGCGACGATGCAGCCGAGCACAATGAGCGAAGCATGGCGGTGATCCGGCGAGAGTAGGGAGGGAATGCAGTAAGACACGGAGCAATCCAAGTATATACGGTTTGTTCGACGTTTACTCGCCTGTCGTATCGGCCCAGCTGGGCAATGGCGCAGTAAATGTCACCCGCTGCCGAATTAATGGATGCGTGAAGGTCAGACTCTGGGCAAACAAACACAGCGGTGGATCGTTGACCGAGGTTGTTTGTGTGTTCCCTAGTTGCTGGCCGCTCAGGTACAGGGCCTCGCCACAGATGGGCCAACCCAACTGCCAGAGATGCAAGCGGATTTGGTTCGTGCGGCCGGTCAGCGGTCGTACCTCGAGCAACGTTGTGCCGTCATCGAAACGCCTTAACACACGGAACTCGGTGCGAGCCGGTTGCCCGTTGGCCTCGTCGATCTGCCGTGCGCCGTAGCGTCCCACATCGCTCCCGATGGGAGCATCGCAGGCGAACTCATCTTGCGGCGGATGCCCTTGGATGCGTGCTCGATAGATTTTTTCGACCTCGCCCCGCTCGAATTGCGACTGGATTAGTCCGGCGAAGTGCCGTGTGCGGGCAAACAACACCACGCCGCTCGTGTTGGCGTCGAGTCGATGAGCTGGTCGCGGCTTTTGCGGACGGTAGACACATTGCAGGAAGTATTGCAGTGTGTTGCGGTTATACTGTCCGCTCGGATGCAACGGCAGCGGCGCGGGTTTGTTGAGTACCACGAGCGCCTCGTCTTCGTACAGGATGTCGATCGCGACATTCACGTCAGGCTCGCAGGTGCCAGGCTGATGATGCAAATATCGTTCGCCCGCTTTAACGATGCGATCGAGCGATACCGGCTTCCGCGTCATATCGAGCAATTGTCCGGCGCGCTCGGTGGCCTCCCAGTACTCTTGCGTCACATGTGGCAAGATCTTCACGAGGAACGCGCGGAGTGAGTGGCCGTCGTATTCGGAGCTAACATCGACTGGGCGGAAGTTGTCGTAGGGGCGACTGCCGGGCAGCGGATGCGTGGCCTCGTGCAAGGCTTGGCACCGCGCGGAGAGAGCGGCGGCGCGTTGCTCGTCGCTCGGAGCAAAGCAGTACGGACACGAGATGCCCTTGCGGAATCGCGGGTCCTGTTGCTCTTCGATCGTGAGCGGAGTCAGGCAGGCATAGCACTGATCGCTTTTCGTTTCGCGCAGTCCGTGATCGACGCCGACCCGTTGATCGAACACGAAACACTCGCCGTCGTAGTGGGCTCCGCCGCAATCTTCAAAGTATTTGAGGATGCCCCCTTCGAGTTGAAAGATGTTCTCGAAGCCCGCTTGAGACATGAATGGCCCCGCTTTTTCGCAGCGGATGCCACCCGTGCAGAACATCACGATCGGCGCTTGCTTGAGTTCAGCGGGCAACTGCTCGACCGCCGACGGAAAGTCGCGAAAGTGTTGCAAGTCGAGCGTCAGTGCGTTGCGGAACGTGCCCAACCGCACCTCGTAGTCGTTACGCGTGTCGAGCAGCGTGACGGGACGCCCCTCGTCGAGCCAGGCTTTTAGCTGGTGAGCTTTAAGCTTCGGTGCTGGCCGGTGGACGGGATCGATCCCTGGCACGCCGAAGGCGATGATCTCTTTCTTGATTTTGACCAGCATGCGATTGTAAGGCTGATGATCGCTTTCGCTCAGCTTGACTTCGAGATCGGCGAGTTCGCGGATTCCGCGCAGTTCGGAGAGCAGCAGTTCAATGCGGCTGCTCTCGCCAGCCACGAACAGGTTGATCCCCTCGGTGCTGAGCAGGATCGTCCCCTTGAGCTCCCATGCCAAGCAGAGCCCCTTCAGGCGTTCGCGCAGCGGCTTGAGCTGTGTTAGGGTCGCGAACTTGTAGGCGGCAATGTTGATGATCGATGACATAGCTGAATGACAACACTCGACGAGTGGGAGGGACGCAGATCGGCTTTCGCATTACTCGGCGACGGCCACCTCGACACTCTCGATGTTATTGCGACCTGACTTGGGAAACGGCCTGGGCATGGGTTGCGCCACGCCATTGGCATCGATTGTTCGGCAACGGAGTTGGTACTTGCCCACGGGCTGAGGCGGGATCAGCGCGGCCCAATGGGCCAGCGCGTACCGCTGAGGCCAATGCGTCGGACGATGACCGTCGTCCGAGAAGTTACGTGTGCCGCTGGGCATGGAGCCCGTGAGGCCACCTTCCCACTTTTCAGGTGGCGAGAGGATTTCAGCGTCTTGCCATGGCGCGCGAGCAAAGTGTGGATCGTCCGCGGGCCATTTCGCGTCACTCGGTTGCAGCCACCATTGGACCCGTGTGAGACCCGACACGCCGACCTGAGTGAGGCCGGTGATGGGCCACGCCTCGCCGGGCTTGATCGTCTTCGGATAGGCGATGAACCGTGCGAAGGTCTTCATGTAGCTGTCGACATCGTTGTTGCCGTTGGCGTAGGTGTCGTTGCCAAACGGGCTGTTGGTGAGCAACACGCGCTGCAGCCATTTGACGCTTTTGAATCCGTAGGCGTCGGGGACCACCATTCGCACCGGGCCGCCGCGCTTGACGCTCAGGTACTCGCCGTTGAGTTTATAGCAGAGGATGACCGGGTGTTCGCCGGGAGGATCTTCGAGCACGCGACCGATGGGTAGCGAGCTTTGAAATCGCTGCTTGATATCGTTGTTGTGAAAGCCATAGTAGAAGACGCGTCGCACGTCGGTCGTGGGCTTGGTGAGCCACAGCACGTCGCGGAGCGGAACCCCCTCCCAAAGGCCCATGCCGAGCGGTCGCCCGCCGTTGTTGCAGGTCATAATCTTGAGAAATCGCACGGCGTGCTTCTCGGCCTGCTGCATCAATCCGGCCCAATCGAGGGCGTTGCCCGCCTCATGCGAGATGGGGGACTCGATCTTTGAGGTCGAGTCGGGATCGGCTATCACCTCGAGCTTCCAAGTCTCTTGCGTCAAGCCGGCCTCGCGCAGCTTGTCTTCGCTCAGCGATGAGGGGAGTGGTGTGCCGCGCTCGACCGTGCCGAAATCTTGTGGCAGCGTGAGGTACTTGAGCTTGCCGATCGCATCCGTCAAGGCCGGCGTTTTTGCCCCCTCGGCTCCGCGCAGGATCGACGTGTGCCAAGCCAGGGCACCCACCGCGCCGAGCGAGAGAAAATAGCGGCGACCGAGTTGCAGATGCTCCTCGGCTAATTTGCTGCGATCAACGATCATCGGTTGCGGCTCGTGAAAGGCGAGATGGGATGTGAAGCTTCCGTTGAGGTGCTTTCCTAACTGGTGACCAACTCACTGATCGAGTTGTCCGCTTCGCCGCCTTGAAAATTCACCGGCACGCTGACACCCATTCGCTCGAACACAGTGCGCCAGAGGTTGCCGAGGCGCACGTCCTCTTTCACGATATGCCCCTGATGTTGCACCCCTAATCGCTTGCCGCCGGCGAGCATCGTGGGCAGGTGGTGATTGTGATGCGCGTTAATTGACCCACCGCTGCTGCCGTAGGCCACGAGCGTATGATCGAGCAGCGTGCTGTCCCCCTCCTTGATTGACTTGAGCTTGCCCAGGAAGTAGGCCCAATCTTCCATGTACCAAATGTCCGACTGAGTGAACCACTTCAGCTTGTCGGGGTCCTCACCGTGATGGGTCATCTCGTGGTAGTTGTACGGATTGCCCATGTCGCGCCACGAACCGGTGCCGTCTTGACCGTCCATCCGCGCGAGGTACGCGATCACCCGCGTGCTGTCGGTCTGGAGCGCGAGCGCGATCACGTCGTACATCAATCGCTGATAGCGGCGATATTCGAGGCCCGACTTGTCGGGGTCGAGTCCTTGTTCTTTGCCGAATTCGAGCGTCGCGACGTTGGGCTTCGGTTTGCGGAGCCAGTCTTTCTCGTCCTGCATGCGACGTTCCAGGTCGCGGATGCCGGTGAGATACTCTTCGAGCTTGCGGCGATCGTCGATGCCGAGCCGCTCGTTGAGTTGTTGTGCCTCGCCGGTCAGGGAGTCGAGCACGCTGGTGCGGCGGACAAACTCGGCCTCGCGCTCTTTGAGCGTCTCGGACGTGTCTTGTCGGAACAGCATGTCGAACAGCACGTGCGGACGGTTCTCCGACGGGATCGGCGTGCCGCTGGGGCTCCAAGACAACGTCTGGTCATAATAGCCGCCGAAGCCGGTGCCGCGCTTGATCCCCAGTGACAGCGAAGGAAAACGCGTCTCGCGGCCAATGGCTGCGGCCAACTCTTGATCGCACGAGACACGCAGTTTCCCGCCGGGGGCGCGGGTGTTCGTACCGGTGAGGAACGTGCGGTCGCCAACGTGCCCACCGGAGTGAGTCAGCTTCAGGCCCGAGATCACCGTGAAGTCGTCACGCAGTGCGTCGAGCGGCTTGAGGATCGGAGTCGTCGGATAGTTGCGACCGGTCTCGGCCGGGGTAAAGTCCCGACCGTTGATTCCCAGTCCGAAGAAGCAAAATACCGCGCGGCGCGGACGCTCGTTCTCGGCGAGCGAGCCTGCCGTGGTCGCCGAGTTGGCCCGCACGCTCATCGCGTCGAGCCAGGGGAGTGCGAGCGAGATGCCCGCCCCTTGGAGGAACGTGCGTCGCGGCAGTGCCACATGAGTACGCTTGATATGCACGATTCACACTCCTTACTTGGTGACAAAAGGCTCGCTGGCGACAATGCCACGCACGAGCGATTGGAGTCGGTATTCGTCCTGTTTTAATCGGCTCACGAGCGTGTCGACCACCTCATGATCCGTGTAAGCGACGGGGCGACCGAGCGCATAGGTGAGCAGCTTGACGCACAAAGCCCGCGCGAACTTGTCTCGTTGCGTGAGCAATCCTGCTTTGTACTCGCCAAGCGTTTTGAACGCATGACCATCGGGAAATACGCCGCTGACGTCGAGTGTTGGGCCCTGGTTACCCTGGTACCCCTCGCCGTTAAATCGCTCGCGCCACTTGCCGATGGCGTCGTAGTTTTCGAGGGCGAGGCCGAACGGGTCGAGCTTGGCGTGACACGATGCGCACACCTCGTCGCGGCGATGCAACTCGATTCGTTGCCGCAGCGTTAAGTTCTTGCCCGAGGTGTTGGGCTGAATTTCGCCCGCGTTCGGCGGCGGATTATTCGGCGGATCGTTCAATAACTGCCGCAAGACCCAGGAGCCGCGGCGCATCGGCAACGTGCGGGTACCATCGGCCAAGTAGGTCATCAGACCGGCCATGCCCAACACGCCGCCGCGATGATGTTCGGGGGTGATCGATACGCGGCGGAACTCGGCGCCGCTCACCCCCTCGACCCCGTAGTGGCGCGCGAGCCGATCGTTGATGACCAGAAAGTCACTGTCGATGAACGCCGTGATCGGCAAGTTCTGGGCGAGCACCTCGGCGAAGAACGCGAGCGGTTCCTGCTGCGAGGCCTGTTCCAGAGCGCGGTCATAGTCGCGATACTCGGCCGCCGGCTTGATGCTGCCATAGTCGCGAACCGAAAGCCACTGGCCAGCAAAGTTCTGCACCAACTGTTGCGCCTTCGCCTCAGCGAGCATTCGCGTGATTTGAGCGTCGAGCACCTTGGGGTCGCGCAGCTTCCCTTGCTCGGCGAGCTTCCAGAGCTCATCGTCGGGCATGGTGCTCCAGAGGAAATATGATATCCGCGAGGCGAGTTCGTAATCGTTGAGCGGTCGAGGCTTGAGGTGCTTGCCCGATGGCTCTTCGAGGAACCAAAAGCCCGGCGCACAGAGCACGCGCTGCAAGCCGATGCGCATCGCCGCGTGGAACGACAACTGACCGTTGGTCTGAGCGTCCTCGACCACGGCAACAATCGACGCGACCTCGGCCGGGGTTACTGGGCGCCGGTAGGCGCGGGGCAGAAATCGCGAGAATATCTCCGTGAGGTACGCCTCGTCGCGCCGTTCGTCTCCCGCGAAGAGCAACGCCTTGTGGCTCTCGGGCGGCCACTCTTTCTGGATCGGTCCTTCGACCTCGATCGACTCAAGGAGCAAGCGTGGAAGTTGTTCCAGATCCATCTCGGGGTTGTAGATGTACATGACCCCGGTGTGGGCGTTCATGACCTTCTCGAGTGCGTCACGTTCCTTTTTGAGCACGTCCATCTCGGTCGGCGGCGCGCGACGGGTGGCGGCTTGCTCCATGCGGCCGCGCAGGTTCGTCCACTTCGAGAAGAGTTGCTTATAGCCCGGCTCGTTAATCACCGCTTTGTCCGTGTGATTCCACAGCAGCGTGAACACTTGCGGACCTTTGATCTCGCCGTTGACCGGACCACGCAGGAACATCACCGCCTCGGTCACGCCCGACGGATCGAGTGTCACTTCCTGGTCAACTTGGATCGGCGAATTGCGGGAGTAGAACAAGCGGAACCGGTTGGGCTCGGTCCGGCCGCGATTGTCGACCTTGGCCTTGATGCGGAAGCGATAGTAGCCATCTTGCGTGACGACGGTGTTGATCGCAAAGTGCTCGACGACGCCCCAGGCAGCGAGTTCGCGCGTGTAGGTGGGGCCCCCTTGGATATGCTCGATGTGGGTCGCGTGGATGAGCTTGTCTTTCGCCCCACGGGGGATTTTATGCGTGAAGCCAGGAAACACCTCGACCTCGTCCGACGGCGGGCGGCGACGAATGAAATCGAAGCGATTTTCGAGGCGGTTCACCTTGGGCGGATCGGTGACAATCGCCTTACTGGCGATCTTGGCC
>CAYLYE010000100.1:0-6994 GCA_964387325.1 uncultured Planctomycetaceae bacterium | reverse complement strand
TTGGCCGACACACCGAGACTACGCTCAATCTGAGTCTGATCGAAGAAGAGTGCCACGCCGAGACGATCGAAACCCTCGGCCAGGCCGTCGGCCGGTAGGTCCTCGACCAGCGGGCGGACGATGTTCTCGTCCAGCCTGAGCAGATCGCGAACCGTGTTTGCGTATTCGTCGCGATTCAGCCGCCGCATGGGTATCCGGCCGCCGGCGTTCTTTGCCGCCAACTCGACCTCGCGCAGGCGGATGCTCACCCAAGTGACAAACTCGCCGACCTGGGCCGCACTGGGACGCGGGCTCCCCTTGGGGGGCATCTCGCCAGCGTTGATCCGATCGAGCACCTCTTTCCACTCTTCGGCGACCTGGATCTTCGTGAAGTCAGCGTCGAGCTGATCGACACGGTAACCGGCCTTGGCCTGCCGCGCGTCGTGACACGAGTAGCAGAACTGTTGCAGGAACGGCTTGACCGCCGCAAGGTCATGGGGCGCAGCCACGGCGAGTCCCTGCGAGGCGACGACCCCGACGGCGATCAGCACCCCACGAACGATCGAGCGTGTTTGTATCACGATGTTGGTCACGAGCGTTACGAGGCCTTTATCTGGTAGCAGAAGATCAATTCCTGATCGCGGAGGAACAGTCGACCTCCGGAGATGACCGGAGGGGTCCAGACTTTGCCACTCGGTTTACGTTGTGTCGATTTCTCGCTGAGGGTGAAGCGGCTCAGCACCGTGCAGGCGGCAGGGGTCGCTTTCAGTAGATGCACCACGCCGTCATTCTCGCCATAACAGAACAACTTGCCATCGGCGAATGTTACGCTGCCCGTGGGAACTTTGCGTTCGGTCCACACGACCTCGCCCGACTCGAATCGCTGGCAACCGAAACCCTGCCGCGCGCCGGAACCGTAAACGTGACCGTCGAACAGTACGACATTGCCATGATGGTTGGTGAGTTGATTGCCGAGGTAGACGCTCTCGGGGAGAAACGCTCCGCCGCTGCGCGTGACCTTAATCAGTTCGTTGCCGTTCGCCGTTCCGACCGTGAGATAGATCTGCGATCCGACGACGATCGGCGAGTTGACGACCTCGGTTCCCAGCCGATGTTCGTGTTTCCAGAGCAGCTTGCCGTCTGCGGTGGCGATGCCCCGCAGGCCCTGATTGGTGAGCACGACGTACTGGCGTACGCCGTCAATCTCAGCGATCGAGGGGGAGGTGTAAGCCGCTTGGTCGGTCAGTTCGGTGCTGCGCCAGATGACCCGGCCGGTCATTTTATCGAGCGCGGCGAGTGTGCCCAGCGGGCCGCCCGGCGAGCAGATGAGTTGGTCCCCTTCGACGAGCGGCGACCAGGTGTAGCCCCAGCCGAGGTTCTTGGGTCCGCCGCCGATCGGATTCACCTGGGCTTGCAAGTCGCTCGGCAGATTCAGTTTCCACAGCACCGCGCCGTCGACGAGTTTGACACACACGAGCTCGCCATTGCCGCTGAGGGCATAAGCCCGATCGCCGTCGATCGTGGGCGTGGCGCTGGGGCCGGCGCTCCACTGGTTCCCTTTGAAGTCGAATTTGGCCCCCAACTCGACCGACCACAGTGGCTTGGGTGAGCCGCCTTCGATGCTCTTCAGATCAATCGCGATGAGGTATTCGCGTTCGCCTCGATCGCCGAGTGTGTAGAGCCGATCGGCGACAACAGCCACGCTCGAATAGCCGAGCCCCGCGTCACGGTAGGTCCATAGCAGTGCGGGCCCCGCAGCGGGCCACGCATCGAGCAGCCCTGTCTCACTCGACCGGTCATTGCGATCAGGCCCTCGATACTGGGGCCAATCACCGGCCCAGGCCAGCGACGGTAGCACCACCAAGATGAGTCCGAAGAGTAAGTGTCGACCCAGCATGATGCGTCTCCCGGGGCGAGATGTGAGGCGAGGCGTGTTGATTTGAACGGAGTTGTATTATGGCCGATCTCAAGAATAAAGGGAATTAGATCGTCGCTTGGGTCGCCGAGTTAACTCGATTTGCGTTGCGCCCGCTTCTGCGATCGGCAGATATCGACGACCCGGCCGTTCTCGGCCAGCGCCAGATGAAATCGTTGATCTCCCTCGAGGCGATGCAGTGTTAACTGGTAAGCATCGCCGACCTTGGCCAGATACGGTCGCAGCTCGGGCCCTTTGGGGGCCCGCAGCTTGCCCCATGAGCCGTCACCAAGATACATCAGACCGTTGGCGTCGATATGACCGTTGAGCAGCGGATGGGTCCGTTTGAAGGTGTGGTCATGATGTTCGAGTACGACATCAACATTGTAGCGCTCGAACAGCGGCACCCAGTGAATACGGTTCAACTCGCCTGTGCCCGCCTTGCTGCCGTCGGCTTCGCTCTTGCGATACGACGGGTAAGCGGGGACGTGGTTGGCAACGATCACGTGCGGACATCGTTCACGCTCAGCGAGCGTTTGACGCAGCCAGTCGGTCTGCTCGCCGTCGATCGAGCTGATGTGGCCTGTGTCGAGCAGGATCAAGCTCAGATAGTCACCAAAGTCGAGCGTGGCATAGCTCCGATCAGCATACAGACCGTCGAAGAGCGCGAAGAAGAACGGAGCAGCGCTGCGCGGTTTGGCATAGCCGCCGCGGACCTCATGATTGCCCAGACAGACCACGAGCGGAATGAGCCGCTTCTGGCTGTCGATCATGTAGCGACTGTAGTTGCGTAGGAAGCCAAGGTTCTCTTTGACCTTGTAACCGTCGTCGTAGGCAATGTCGCCGCCGATGAGCGCGAACATCGGGTCTTGCTTGGCAGCTAGGATATTGTTGTTCACGACATGCGTGTTCACGCCACAGTCGCCGCCGGAGATGAATTGAAACGAGTCGGTGGCCCGCGCGGGCATCGTGCGAAAGCGATGCACGACCTTCGCGTCGCCAAGGTGAAATTGATATTCAGCGCCGGGGGTGAGACCCGTCAACTCGACCCGAAACACACGCAATTCAGTGAGCGGATACACGTGGTCAGCGACATCGACGATACGCCAATCGACATCGGGCTCGTCCTTCGTTGCCAGCAGCGCGTAATGCAGTTGCAGCTTCGCTTCGCCCACGCTCGGAGCGACCCATTGGACGGTCATGGTCGTTGTCGGGTCACGCTGCCAAGTGAGGAACAGCGTGTCGGGACTCGCGCCGCCGCGAGGGATTTCGTAGACCGTCGAGACGACAGCCGGCGCGGCGGGTGTCTGCGCCGACAACGGAGTCGCGAGCGCGCCCGTGGCCAAGCCGCCGAGTGACGTGTGCAGGAACAGACGCCGATCAAAGGTCGACATGATGACGTATCCGGAGGGGGGTGAGGCGAGGTCAACGCACTGGCAGGCAGTCGGGAAGCTCCTATCATGATAATCGACATCCACACCAATGTCTCGCTAGCGGGAGTGCCAGTTTTGTGCTCCAAGCCCGCTTGGGCTATCTTGATGGCCACCCTCAAGGAGCGGCCACGCCTATGAAAATCGATCGAAGTTGCCTTTTGTTGCTGAGTTTCTCGCTGGTGATGCTCATCTCGCTCGCGGAGGCAGCCGGCCAAGCAGCCTCGTCAGTAAAGCCGGATAAAGTGCTCCCCTTGCCGGGCGAGGTGTTTCAGGTCGCGGGGCGCGTCGCGTTTGTGATCTCACCCGAGGTCAAGTCGGCCGGTCAAGCGATCCCCTGGGTTTGGTATGCCCCTACGCTCCCCGGCCTGCCGGCGACCTCTGAGCAATGGATGTTCGAGCGCTTTCTCAAGGCGGGCATCGCCATCGCGGGCATTGACGTTGGCGAGTCCTACGGCAGCCCCGAGGGACGCAAACTGTACACGACTTTTTATCGCGAGATGACTGAGCGGCGCGGCATGGCTCGCAAGCCGGTCATGCTCGGCCGCAGTCGCGGTGGACTGATGACCTTGAGTTGGGCGGCCGAGAATGCCGACAAGGTGGGTGGCTTTGCCGGTATTTATCCGGTCTGTAATGTGACCAGTTACCCGGGCGTGCAGCGAGCCAGCGGCGCGTATCAACTCACACCTGAACAACTGCAAGCCAAGCTCGCCGAGCACAACCCAATCGATCGGCTTCAGGCCCTCGCCGCAGCGCGCGTGCCGCTGTTTGCCATTCATGGCAACATCGATAAAGTGGTGCCGCTGGAATTGAACTCCGGCGAGTTGCAGAAACGTTATCAGGTACTCGGTGGTACCATGCAATTGATTGTTCCCGAGGGCCAAGGTCACAACATGTGGCCTGGCTTCTTCCAGTCGCATGAGTTAGTCGAGTTTGTTATTCGTCACGCCCAACCTTAGCTGAGTGTTGTTCATGAGTGTCTTACGTTGTTTGCGTTGGGTTATGTCATGTGCCTGCATCGGCACGTGCTCGATCATGGCTGTCGCGGCCGAGACGGCCAAGGATCAGCACGTGGTCGTCATCAGCATCGATGGTTTTGCGGCGTATCTGCTCGATGACCCGAAAGCGCCCATCCCGACAATCCGTCGCTTAGCCCGCGAGGGCTCGTTTGCTGTTGGCGGAATGCGGGTCTCGAATCCATCGGTGACTTGGCCTAATCACACATCAATGATCACCGGCGTGCGGCCCGAGAAGCATGGCGTGCTCGCCAATGGCGTGCTGGTGCGTGGATCTCCGTTGGCTCCGGTGACGGTCGACCCCAAGCGGGACAAGAGCGATCTGTGCCGCGTGACGACCGTGTTCGACGTGGCTCATGCGGCGGGGCTCTCGACGGCCGACGTGAACTGGCCCTGCACGCGCAACGCCACGACGCTCGACGATAGCTTTCCGGACTCGCCCGACGCGCTCAATTACACCACCCCACGCTTGCGTGTCGAACTCGTGAATGCCGACATTCTGGCCGACGAGGCCGATGCGACTTTCAAGTCGGGGAGCGTGGTCGGTCGCGATCATGTCTGGACCGAGGTGGCTTGCCATCTGATCCGTCGACGGCAGCCCAACTTGCTCTTGCTCCATCTGCTCAACGTCGACTCGACCCATCATTCGCTCGGCCCACAAACCCCGGCGGGCTACACAGCCAACGCCTATGCCGATAGTTGCGTGGCCCGCGTGCTGCAAGCACTCGACGCTGCCGGCATTCGCGAGCAGACGACCGTGTTCATTGTGGCCGATCATGGCTTCACGACCACGCCCAAGGCGATTTGTCCGAATGTTGTCCTGCGGCAGGAACAATTACTCACGGCGGGCGCGGCGAGCAAGGTCGTCGAGGCGCGGATCAATGTCGTGCCCGAGGGGGGCATCGGACTCGTCTATTGCAACGACCCCGGCTCGGCCGCCGCCGATGCGAAACGCTTTCGTGAGTTGATCGCCAATCGCGAAGGGGTCGCCGAGATTTTAGAACCGAGTCAGTTTGCGGCGCATGGCCTGCCGCATCCACGCGAGTACGCCCAGGCGCCTGACCTCGTGCTCGTTGCCAAGGACGGCTTTGGTGTCTCGGGCGTGGTTGACGGCGAGGCGTTCGTTCGCACGAACGTCGAGGGGCGCGTCTCACTCGGCTCGCACGGATTTGTCTCCAGCCTCAAACGCATGAATGCCGTGTGTGTCATTGCCGGACGTGGCGTCCGCAAGGGAGTGCAGATCAAGTCGGCCGAGAATATCGACGTCGCGCCGACCGTCGCCCGACTGCTAGGCATCTCGGGCTTCCAGGTCGACGGCCGCGTCTGGGACGAAATGCTCGTCAAGTGATTCGAGCTTACTTCGACAAGGCTGCCGCGACGGCGTCTCCCATTTCGCGCGTGCCGACCTTGCGCGCCTGGGGGTCGGCGGCTGAGTAAATGTCGCCGGTCCTCAAGCCCGTGTCGATCGCTTTGGCAACCGCCTGTTCGATCGCGCTCGCGGCGTCGTTGAGACCAAAGCTGTGCCGCAACATGAGCGCGGCCGAAAGAATCTGCGCCAACGGATTAGCGAGGTTCTTGCCGGCAATGTCTGGCGCGGTACCGCCCGCGGGCTCGTATACTCCGAACGTACACTCCCCTTGCGTGGCTCCCAAGCTCGCGCTGGGTAACATTCCCAACGAACCGGCGAGTGCGGCCGCCTCATCGCTCAATATGTCGCCGAACATGTTCTCGCACAACACGACGTCGAATTGAGCCGGCTTGAGCACCAGTTGCATCGCCGCATTGTCAACGAACATGTGCTCCAGCGTCACGTCGCTATATTCTTTGCCCACGCGCGTCACCACGTCGCGCCACAGGATGCCGTTCTCGAGCACGTTCGCCTTGTCAATGCTCATCAACTTCTTGCGACGCAGTCGAGCGGCTCGAAAACCGACATGCGCGATCCGCTCGATCTCGGCCGTGGTGTAGACCATCGTGTCGATGGCGCGTTGCTGACCGCCACCGAGGTCTTCGGTCTTCTTGGGCTGGCCAAAGTACATGCCGCCGGTCAACTCGCGAACCACGAGCATATCAATGCCGTCGCCATGTCGCTCGCTCCGCAACGGACAGGCATGCGCGAGTGGGCCCAGCAGCCGCACAGGCCGCAAATTGGCAAACAGGCCAAATTCCTTCCGCAGTCGCAGCAGCGCGGCCCGCTCGGGTCGCTCTTCCTTCGGGATCGTCGGATCGCGATCCGGTAGCCCGACCGAGCCGAACAGAATTGCGTCGCTTTGCTTGCACAGAGCCAAGGTCGCGTCGGGCAGTGCCTTGCCGGCGGCATCGATCCCCGCCCAGCCGACCGGTGCGGCGGTGATTTGAAACTGGACAGCGAATTTCTGCTCGACGACCCGCAGGACCTTGACCGCCTCGGCCATGACCTCGGGACCGATCCCGTCACCGGCGAGCGCCGCGATTTTGAATGTCTTATTCATCGGAAAAGAACAGCTCGATAGGATAAAAACTCACGTCAAACAAGCTGCCGATATTAGCCGCGCTCGCTCGAATTGTCCATGCGGTAGCGGAGAAGCAAGGGGCTAGTGAAAAACACGCTGTCGCGTGTGCGTGCCTTCCCCCATTCATCATTCCGCATTCAGCATTCATCATTCGCGCAGCAG
>CAYLYE010000099.1:0-21265 GCA_964387325.1 uncultured Planctomycetaceae bacterium | reverse complement strand
GCCCATCCAGGACATCGAGCGCCGCGGCGACGAAGTGCTGGTGCAGGTCATCAAAGAAGGAATCGGCACCAAGGGCCCCACGCTCTCCACTTACATCAGCATCCCGGGTCGATATCTGGTACTCATGCCAGCGCTCGGCCGCGTCGGCGTCTCGCGCAAGATCGAAGACGACAGCGCCCGACGCAAGCTCCGCGACATCATGCACGAGCTGAATCCACCCAAGGGGGTCGGGTTCATCGTCCGCACGGCGGGCGTCGAGCGCACCAAGAAAGAGTTGTCGCGCGATTTGGCGTATTTGCTTCGCCTCTGGAAGGTCATCGTGCGGCGGATCAAAAAGGCCCCCGCCCCGATCGACATCTACGAAGAAAGCGACATGATCATCCGCACGATCCGCGACATCTTCACGCAAGACGTCGACACGATCCTGATCGATGAGCCCACGGCCTACGAGCGTGCCAAAGAGTTCCTGCATATCGTCATGCCGCGCTACGTCGACCGGCTGCAACTCTACGAAGGCAAAGAGCCACTGTTTCATCGTTACGGTATCGAGCAGGAGATCGCCCGCATCCATCAACGCAAGGTGCCGCTGCGACAGGGTGGCAGCATCGTCATCGATCAGACCGAAGCCCTCGTGGCGATCGACGTCAACAGCGGCAACTTCCGCACGCAAGACAACGCCGAAGAGTCTGCCTACCAGATGAACCTGCAAGCCGCGCGCGAGATCGCCCGGCAACTGCGGCTACGCGACCTGGGCGGCGTCATCGTCAACGACTTCATCGACATGCGCAAGGAACGGCATCGCCGCGGAGTCGAGCGGGCGTTGAAAGACTCGATGCGCCGCGATCGGGCCCGCACCAAGATTCTCCGCACTAGTCCGTTTGGCCTGATCGAGATGACCCGGCAGCGAATCCGTCCCAGCCTCAAGCGTAGCGTCTATCGCGACTGTGAAGGCTGCGTCGGCACGGGAGTCGTCAAGACAGCCGAGAGCATGGCCATCGAAGTGATGCGTTCGATTCAACTCGCCGCGCATCGACCTGACCTGACCCGCATCACGGTCATTGTGTCCGACGAGGTGGCGACGTACCTCAACAATCGCAAGCGGCGCGAGATTGCCCGACTCGAAGACGCGGGGAACAAGGTGGTCCAGATATTGGGCCGCGAAGGGGTCGCCCCCGAGCACCTGTCGTTCGAGTGTCAGGACGAGAACGGCCGCGAGGTGAAGTTCCTCTAACGCGAGTGGGCCGAGGCCAAGGACCATCGCGGCATCAATGAATTCCCAAACCGGCGGCAGAGCCGCCGGCTTGGGAGGGCGCACCGAGTGTGTCCAAAAACATCGAAAAGTGCTGGTTTACCCTGCGTAGCTGGTTACACTAGTGGCTCCACGGCGTAGACGATTCGCGGCGTGGTCTCTGAATCCGTGCGAGGAGTTTCGCCCCATGCCGAGCGTCGTTGCGTGCCCGCGCTGTGCTGGCCACATCATGATCGACACGAGTGTTGTGATGCGGCTACGCTGCCCGCTCTGTCAGGGTGACTTCAGCACCGATGAGATCGCCGCACCGGTTGTCGCCGCCGTGGCGATGGCCACTCCCATCGACACGCCGCCAACCGACAGCGTGTCTCCAACCGATAGCGTGCCGACGGTCTTCACGACCCCCGAGCCGCCGTCGTTCTCAACCGACTGGGCTGACGCCAGCGCGACAACGACCGCCGCCCAAGTCTCGATCGACGCCGACGAGTGGCACTACCCAGGCCTGCAACCTGCGTGCAGTGAACCTTGCGCCGAAGGCGGTGAACCTTGCGCCGAAGGCGGTGAACCTTGCGCCGAAGGCCGTGAACCTTGTGCCGCCGACTCGGCTCCGGAAGAAGTGGTGGTCGCAGCGGTCGAGACGTCGCTTGAAACAACCTGGTGCTATCCAGGCTTTTCATCCGTGGCCAGCGAAGCAGCGACCTTCTTGGTCTCGAAGGTTGTGACAACGGTCATTCGCCACTCATGGAGCTATCCGGGTCTTGCACCTTGGTACGGTTCAGAACAGGTGATCGAGTCAGCAGAGACCGAGGTCGAAGAGGAACTCGACGAAGCTGACCTGGGGGGCATCGAGGCCGAAACGGACTCGGCTCCCGCGGACGACGGTTACGCGCTGGCTCCGCCGGCCGCGCGACAATACACCTCCGATGTGTCCCCCGCGCGGACGAGCATGGCCTCGCGATCGCGAAAAAAGAAGAACGAGGTCAACCCCGTCTTCCTCATGATCGGCGTGTTCGGTGGCGGCCTGCTGGGTTTGGCGATCGGGTATTGCATTCTGGTCGCGATCGGCGGCCAGCGGGCCGATTTTGCCCACCTCTTCTACAAGTAAACTCGCGGTCTACTTTTTCGGTTCTTTCAATTTTTTCGCGACGCGCTCTTTGTACTCGGCCAACACGCCGGCCGGATCCGACTCGAAGAGGTCCTTGCAGCCGGTGCAGCAGACGTAGTATGTCTGCCCTTGATAGCTGACCGTGATATTGCCGATACCGCCGGTGACAACACACTCGCGCTGGGCAACCCCCTGACCGAAGCCGCTGCCGACTCGCGTGTACCCGATCTCGGCGAGGCGCGCGAACTGATCGCCCCCCAGCTTCTTCTCTAATAACACGACCAACCGGTCGCCATTGGCCACTTGGCGAATCGTCACTCGGGCCACGTCGGTCACGGCATCATCCGCCTTCTGGAAGATCCACTCGCCGCTCGCGCCACGCACTCCGGCGTAGCGTGCTTCGCCGCGCCCCTCGGGCAGCTGCGCGAGCAACACGACCTCGTCGGGCTTTTGGCCGGGCGAAACCTTGCCGCGCACAAAGTGCTTTCCTTCGGCGGCTTGAAAGACGATCGCCGCGCGCCCTGAGGCAAAATTCCAAGCCCAGTCGCTCTTCTCGGTCCACGCGCCTTGCGTCGAGCCGCGCTGCGGTTGACCCATGCCCCGCCACTGGCCGACGAACGATTGCAACGCAGCGAGCGCTTGTTTGTCGGCCTCGGTCTGCTTGTCCCCCTTGGCATCGTCGGCACCGCGAATCGCCGCGCCGCTGCTCAAGATTAAGCCGCTCATCAATAGCGTGATACACAACCGCATCGTACTCATCTCCGCAAACCGAATCGGACACTGGGATCGAATGAATCTGTTGTACTTGCTCGACGGCTTCAACGCTACATGAACCGTTCGGGGGACCGTCGTTGCCGCTGATTTTTGGCCGTTTGCAGGCAAAGCCTGAGCCGATGTTCGACCTCCGCCGCCAACGCGGCTTCGCTCAGCGTGGCAACCTCGTCGACCGAGAGGGTCTCACCAAAGACGATCTCGATCGGCGCAAGGCCAGGCACTCGCTGTCGGCGTGGCCAAGCCGCAAATGCGCCATCGAGCGCCACCGTGACCAGCGGCACGCGCCCCCGTTTGGCCACAGTGCTAAAGCCCGACTTAAGCGGTAACAGGCGACCGTCGGGCGTGCGAGTCCCTTCGGCGAACAGCAAAATGATTCGACCGTTCTTGAGTCGCCGCAGCACCTCCTTGAGCCCGGCAATGCCAAGCCCCTCGCGGTCGATAGGAATCGTGTCGAGAGCGCGAATCAGAAAGCCCAGCAATAGGTTGCGGAACAGCGTGTCGCGGGCCACCGGCGCGATCACTCGATCGCAGGCAACGCCGACGAGCAACGGATCGTAAAAGCTCTGGTGATTCGAGACGATCAGCGATCCGCCCGCGCTGGGCAACTGCCAACGACCCGAACAGCGAATGCCAAACAACGTCACCGCAAGCATGCGACAGATGACATGCAGGTACTCGTACCACAGACGTCTGGCCCACGCGGTCATGTTGAACAGCGCTGCGAGGTGACAGAAACCGAAGCGAGCCGGTCGCGGACCATCTCGAGAAGCCGATCAACAACCTGATCTTCGTTCAAGCCGTCGGTCCAGAGTTCAACCGCGTCAACGGCTTTAACGAGCGGGCCGACAGCACGCGTCGAGTCACGCTGGTCACGAAGCGTCTGCTCGGCGAGGATCTCGTCGAACGTGGACGACTCGCCTCGCTGCTGCAGATCGGCGAGGCGGCGGCGAGCCCGTTCCTCGGGCGTAGCAGTGAGAAATATTTTGCACTCGGCGTGCGGAAACACGAGCGACCCCTGATCGCGTCCCTCGGTCACGATGTCGCTCCCCTCGGCGAAGCGACGCTGCACCTCGACCAAATGCTCGCGGACTTGCGGGTTGTTCGCCGCATGATACGTCACGCTCGTCACCGCCTGGGTGCGCACGTCGCGCGTCACGTCCTCGCCATCGAGCACGATACCCGAGTCGATCGGCTCGATCTTGAGCGATCGGGCCAGTTCGACGAGCCGCTCGGGCTCATTCCAGTCGTGACCGCGTCTTAGCGCGGCGAGTGCGACCGCGCGGTACATCGCTCCCGTGTCGAGAAAATGGAACCCCAGCCGCTGCGCGAGGCGCCGCGCCGCGCTGCTCTTACCGGCTCCAGCGGGTCCATCAATGGTGACGATCATGGGGAAATGATGAATGCGGAATGATGAATGACGATCGGTACAAACATAATCACAGAGATCTGTCAGGCGTCTGCTCTCAGGGCAAATTCTAGTCAACGAAGCACTCTAAATTCATCATTCAGCATTCATCATTTCACTCGCACTTCGACCTCCGCCCACTCGTTCGCGGCGAGATCGATGAGCACCTTGTCGTCGGCGAGGTTCAATGTCACGAGTGTCGCTCCCGTGAAGTCACACTGTCGCGCCGAACGAGGCACGGCGAAGCAGCGAAGGTGTACCCGGCCGCTGTGCCCTTCGGTCTCGAGTAACCGGACGCGGAAACCGACGACCTGGCCGAGTTCGACGACCGGCTCCCAGTGCGTGGCCACGACGTTCTTGGCATCCAGGTGGAACCACCAACTCGAACCCGACGCGCCGCGCGGCACATCGACTATCGACTGATAGTCACCGCCGCCGATCAGATCGAAGGCCTCGACCGTCGGATGAGCCACGTCGACCCCAATCGCCAGCGAGAACCGTTGCCGAGTCTCGCCACGCACGTTGAGCAGAGTGTCGAGCATTCGATCGCCATTGAAGCGGTGGTACGGTAAGCCGCCGGCAAACAACGTGGTCGAGGCAGGCCCCTGACGTATTTCAACAAACTCGGGCGATTCCAGTCGCTTGGCCGTGGTGGCTTGCGTCGTGCCGGCGACTCCGCGCCACAGGCCACCGTCCAAATCGGCCCATGCGAAACGAGCCGCGTAGTATGAGTTCCAGCCGTCGGCGCGCGGCGGCTCGATCACTTCCAAGTCGATGTCGAGTTGCAAGACCTTCGAGCCGCGCGGCAGTCGACAGGTCTGAGTGTAGCGGGCGAGCGGCTTGCCCTCACGGTCGAGCATTCGTCCACGACTGACAATCTCACCCCAGGCCGGTCCGCTGGCGGTGACTTCAATCGCATCGACGGCCATCACGCTGTAGCTGGCATCCATATCCGGATCACGCCACAAGTCGCCGGGCTGCGGTCTCGCGGCGGGCAAACGAAACGCCAGTTGTTGCGAGAGCCGATTGCCGCGCTGGCCGGGGGCATAAATCGATCGGATCCCACCGGTCGTCTCGTGAATCGTGACCTGCATGAACTCGTTGACCAGCGTCCGCTCGTGGGCCAACGGCTTCTCGCCGCGGGGGGGGCGGAAGGCCTCGGTACCGCTGGTGAGCCAAGCAAATCCGCAAGGGGGAACATCGACCAAAGCCCAGGTGCGATCCCCTTGTCGTTGCAATGCGAGCACCGGCGCCGAGACGTTCGGCGGCGACTCAAGACTCGTCACATCGACCAACCGTTGCCGCTGAGCCATCGCCGGATTGACCACGAGCGCCCCGCGCACTTTGTCGCGCGAACCGCTCACGACCTGTGCCAAGCGAGCGAGTGCCGCAGTGCTCCGCTCGGCGAGCGAGTCACTCGAGCCGCGCGGCGTGTCGCCTTGCAGCAGATCGGCAAACGTCTCGAGCGCCGCGACCTCGCCCGACGTGACGGCGGCGGCGTGCGCTTGTGCAAAACGAGATAACGGATCCGGTTGCTTGCGAATCACCGCTTGCTTCAAATACGGCGTGCGGTATTGATCGGGCCGGAATTTTGAGATGCCGCCGGGACGGTCGGTGTACTGGAAATAGTCGCTAAGGGTAATGAACTTGCCAAGCACATGACTGTAGCGGCTCATGCGGCGCAGGTCATCGTAGAAGGGGCTCGTGTCGCTGGGCCAGTGCGCTAGCAGCACCGTGGCCACGTGATCCGTGTCCATCGACTCGCCCATCTTGCGTGGCAAGGCAAGAAAGCTTTCGGGCGCGCGGGCATCGAGCGGCAGTCGGGCCAGTGCGTCGATCGCACTCGTGTCGAGCCCCTCCCAGCGTGTCTTGCACTGGTCGCCTTGCGGGAAGACGCCATCGTCGAGCGTGAGATGCAGCGCGCCGTCGAACCCCAGCCGCGACAAAATTTGCGGCAGCACGGGGGTCAGCCCAAAGCGGCGTCGCCCGAACACCGTGGGTCGCGCACCGAGCGACTGCTCGTAGGCGGCCAGTCCTTTGCGCAACTCGGCGAGCACCGCTTCCTGCGGTAGCAGCGGCAACTCATGCTCCTGATACTCGCCGCCGACCAAGCAGGCCGACTTATGATCGAGGGCCAACTTGAGCTGTTCAAGTGTCGCCGGTTCTTGTCGCGACAGCAGTTCGGCGGTCTCGCCGCTGAGCAACACATTTTTGGGAACATCGATGTTCAGCTCGCGGCGCAACGACGCGCCGATCGTGGTCGGGGCGACCAGCGTGAGGTCGACTAGATAGGCCTGCACAGGGTAGAACCGCTCGCGGGCTTCGAGCAGAGTCTCGAAGCAATTGCGTAAATGCTGCCGCGCCTCGTCTCCCTGACCGGCCATCGCACACGCGGCGGCGGCGAGGGTCTCGTTCTTCAAATGCACTTCGTCGAGGTTGCTCATGTAACGCATTTGTCGCGTGAGCAACTCGGTGAACAGGTAGATCGTGCCCAGCGCGAGAAAATCACCGGCCAGCTCAGGATCCACGCCGCCGTCGCCGCCGTCGAGGGATTCGAGCGCGGCGCGGACCATCTCGTCCCGTTTGACGAGTTTGCGCAGAACGGTAGCCCCTTCGTTGCGTGCCCGCGCCGCCCAGCCGGCCAGTAACAGCGACTCACTCGACGACGGAATCAGGATCAGCCGGTTGGCCAGGTTGTCGGGCGGACCGTCGGCCCGAAACCACAACGGGATGTTGTTGGCCGATGTGAGCAGCGCCGGATGCCAGAGCGCCGACCAGGCGGAGAGGAGCCCCTCGGCTTCGGCCCCTTCGTAATGGACGGGGAAATCTTCGAGGCTGTGGCAGGGGAGCAGGACGATCAGTTCCGAATACTTCATGGCACTCTGGCGAAACGGGAGCAGGTCGGTATGCGACGGAGATTCAAATCGTTATGCGACATTAGGTTTCGGCTTGTTCGACGGGTGCGTACACCGCAGCCGATCGTACCCAAGATAGTCGCCCCGAGGGGCAGAGTCGAGGGTTGAGTAGGTAGTTCAGGCCGATGTCAATCGACACACATCGCTCGCCTCAGCGATTTCGACTTCCGAGCCGGGAACATGAGTCCCCGGATGGGTGGGGAGCGGAAAAACGACTGATCTCTCTGCGTATTTAGCGAGCCGAACCTGCTTGCAGTGTTTATCCGGAGACTCACGTCCCCGGCTCGGCAAAGACATACGTTTCGATGTCGGTAAAGCAGCGTAATAATTTGACATCGCCGTCAAGCTCCGCGTACATTAAACACTGGCGATTGTGTCGCGCGATGTCCGAAAATGTCGGCTGCTCTTCGACCGCCGTTCGTGTGGTATTGGCTTATCGCGTTTGACAAACTCCACGCCCAGCTTATCTCCTAGTAACATCGTTTGAGGTTCAACCGCTCATGGCGAAAGTGCAAGCCGTGTGGGGGATCGATATTGGCATTTCGGCGCTCAAGGCCCTGCGCTGTGTGGTTGACCCAGCCACGCGACAGGTCCGCGCCGAGGCGTTCGACTTTGTCGAATATCCCAAACAGCTCAGTCAAAGCGACGCCGATGCGACGGAGCTGGTGCTCGAGGCGCTCCGCACGTTCTTATCTCGCAACGATTGGCGCAAAGACAAGATCGTCATTTCGGTCGCCGGACAGAAAGGCTTGGCCCGGTTCATCAAGCTGCCGCCGGTCGAGTCGTCGAAAGTGCCCGATATCGTCCGCTACGAAGCCAAGCAGCAAATTCCGTTCAAGCTTGAAGACGTGGTCTGGGATTACCAGCAAATCGGCGGCGGGTCGACCGAGGGTTTTGCGCTCGACACCGAGGTGGGCATCTTTGCGATCAAGCTCGACGAGGTTCGCAAGGTGCTCGCGACGTTCGACGCCAACAATGTCGAGATCGCAGTCGTGCAGCTCACGCCGGTCGCGCTCTACAATTTCGCGCTCTACGATCAGTTCGAGGCCAGCGAGCTGAACGAAGACAATTACGATCCCGATGCTCCCCCGCCGTACACCGTCGTGCTGTCGATGGGGACCGACTCGACCGACCTGGTCGTAACGAACGGCTTTCGTGTCTGGCCGCGTAACATCGCCATCGGTGGCAGTCACTTTACCAAGGCGCTGGTCAAAGAACTGAAGATGACCTTCGCCAAGGCTGAGCACATCAAACGCAATGCGGCCAGCGCCGAAGATCCTCAAGCTCTGTTTCGGGCCATGCGACCCGTGTTCACCGATCTGCTGACCGAAGTGCAGCGGTCGCTCAACTACTTTACGAACAACGTCGACCGTAATGGTCAGATCAAGGGCATCTGCGCCTTGGGCAACGTCATGAAGTTGCCCGGCTTGAGCAAGTACCTGGCACAGCACTTGGGTCATCCCTGGGTCAAGCTCGACCGTTTCAAGCGGCTCACCGGGCCGGGCGTGGTCGACGCGCCGGTGTTCAAAGAGAACCTGTTGGCCTATGGCGTGTGTTACGGCCTGTGCCTGCAAGGGCTGGGCGAAGCGCGGATGAAAACCAATCTGCTGCCCCACGACATCCGCCAGTTCCGGCTGATTCGGGCCAAAAAGCCCTGGGCGGCTGTGGCCGCCGCGCTGCTCATGTTAGGGTGCGCGATCAACTACCTGATGTGGTCCAAGGCGCGCGAGAGCGTGGCGCTGGACAAAGACGCCGAGGTCGGTTGGTTCGCGCCGCTCAACTCGGCCCGAGCCCTCAAGCAGGATCAAGATTCCGTCCGGCAACAGTACGCGGGGGCGGTCAGTGAGTTCCGCAAGATGGACGAGATTGGCCAGAGCTTCTTGCAGAATGGCATCAGCCGCGACGCCTGGCTGCAAGTCACGCGGGCGATCACGAGTTGCTTGCCACGCGACAAGTCGCGGTTGCCCGGCATGGCCGACGCCACCAAAGCGGCGAACGAAGGCAAGGCGCTCAGCGAGATCATTGCCCTCCGCAACGAACTCAAGATTCGCAACTTCGACTGCCGTTGGACCGATGACTTAGCCGTCTGGTACGAAGAGACGCGCGGTGCGCGGGCCGACGACAAGCAAGTCGCCCCGATGGCGACTCCGATGGGCGAGGATCCGAATCAAGTCGCGCCGGCTCCCCAATTGGACGCCAATGGCAACCCGATCCCGGCGGCCCCGGCGGGGCCCACGGGTGGCGGTTGGGTCATTCGCCTCACCGGCCATCACTATCACAACAGCGACTCCGATACGAAGCAAATCGGTCGCGAGTATGTACAAAACAACTTCGTCGAACTGCTCAAGAAAGACGAAGTCGATCTGCCACTCGAGTTGCGTGTCGAAGGCCAGGCGGCCAGCGTACCGGTCAAGAAAATCGGCATCGGCTATCCGGTCATTACCAGCCAGTCGAATATCAACAGCAACTATCAGCGACCAGCGGCCGATGGCGAATTGGTGAACGGCGTCCAAGCCAAGGTCGTGCCACAAAAGCGTCAAGAGTTCGAGGTGCAGTTCTGCTGGCAACCTTCGGTGTACGAGGAGCATGTCCGCCCTTCGAAGCGTGCCACACCCGCCCCCGGCGCGGTGGCCAAACAACCGTAACGATACGACCCGAGCCTCGGCTAACACTGCCGGGGCGCGACATTTTGGGTGACATTTATGAGCCTTCGCGACAACCCGCAACTCAAGCTTGTTGTGCAACACCATTTCTGGATTCTGGTGAGCGGCTTGATCCTGGCCTCGCTCGTGACGTGGTACATGGCCACTGGCGATTTGCAGGCGGCTTACACCAAGGACTCGCTCTCGATCAAGAGCTCCTTCAGCCAGGCGAACGGCGTCAGCGGTCAGCCGCTGCGCAACAACGAGCTGATCAACAAGGTCAAAGACGAGACGACCAAAATTCGCGAGCAAGCCAAAGAGACTTGGAAACAGCGCGACGAAGCTCAGCAGCCGCTGCTCAAATGGCCCGACGACATGGCCGATAAAATCAAATTACTCAAGCCGGGAGAGTCGATCCCCAACGATCTGCGCGATTACTACCAGGTGACGGTCTTGCCGCGCGAGTGGCGACGAATGATCCTCAAAGCCAGCCCGTTGCTCGACGACGACAAGACCCCCGTTTCGAACGAGGATTTTCAATATCTGGAGGTCGACCCCAAGGCTCGGCAGTTCAAAGATGGCACGCCCTATGCAGGCAAGGTGGTATGGCCCAAAGACAAGTGGCGCGCGTTGATCAATCGCTATCAGTCGCCCAATCGCCCTTCGGACTTGCGTGTCCGGCTGGCTCAGGAAGATCTGTGGATTTACGACTCGCTCATTGACATCATCAACACGATGAACGAGGCGGCCCGCGATCCCGGTCAGGCCGTGATCAAAGAGATTCAGGCGCTCGAGATCGCCCAATGGGCGGTGCGCGATTCGCAAGATTTTCCTGGCCCCGAAATCAAAGAGATCATCAAGACGGGTGGCACGAGCGGCACGAGCGATACGTCCGTACGTGCCGTCTCGATCAATCCTCCTACGCTCAAGAACGGCAATTGGGTCGACTCGGAACTGCTCAGCGGCCGCTACCTCGACGCGCTGAACAACCCGGTCGACGACAAAGCCCCCGCGCCGTTCAGCGAGTTTCGGCAGATGTATGTCGTGATGCGGTTTCTGATGGATCAGCGGCGCATTCCCGACCTCGTCACGCTGTGCGCGAACGCTCGCTTCCCGATCGCCGTGCGACAGGTGCTGATGAACTTTTACGACAAGGACGCGGGGGACATTGGCGCAGCGACCCAGTTGATGCTCAAGCACGGCCAGCACGCCACGATGGTCGAGATTCGCGGCATCATCTATATCTACAACGGTTTCGACGAGACGAAGCTCGGCCAAGGCGCCACGGTCTCGCCGGCCCGACGCACCTGGGCGCCCCCGCGCAGCACACCGAATATCGATCCCTCGGCCAGCAAAGAACCGATGCTGGTCAATCCCCAATAACAACCTTTCCCCGTTGGGTGACACGCGCTCCCCTACCGCGAGACCTGGCCATGAAAATGAAACTGAAGCTCGACCAAGAAACGCTCAAGCAGTTTTTGCTCCTGCACGGCGAAAAGCTCGCCCTGAGTGCGGCCGTGATTGTGACAGGGCTCATTCTCTGGTCGTCGCTGTCGATCAAGCCATTCGATAAAACTCCCAGCGATCTCAAGGGGCTGGTCGCGCAACTCAACGGCAAGATCAGCCAAGCGCACACCCAATGGGATCCGAACGCCGAAGGGATCTCGCTCCCCAATCCTCCGTACGCCGAGCAGGTCAAGGTGGCGATGGAGGACCTGAAGCTCGAACGCTATCGTTGGCCCTACTCGTTCAACCCGCCGCTGCTCGAGAGCAAACAGCGCCGCGGTGAACCGAGCTACTACCCGCTCGAAGACCTGCGCGTGACGTATCGTGAAGCCGCTGTGCAGTTTGACAAAGACAAGGATAAAGACAACACCTTCCGCGGCTTTCACTACCTGATTGTCACGGGCGTGATTCCGTACCAGAAGCAAGTGGCCGAATTCGATCGCCTATTTGCCAATGCCATCTTTGTCGATCCCGTCCGCGACACGCCGCAATACATCGATTTTGTGATCGAACGAGCCGAAGCGACGGGCAATATTCCTGAAGACAAACTTGTGTGGAAAGCGATCGACCTGGACAAGGCTTACGAGTTGTCGCAGAAGTTTGCCAAAGGGCCCGAGGCCTGCCGACCTGAACTCATCGAGCGCTTTGGCGATGCCAGCGGTATCCTGAGTCGGCTACCACTGCCGGTCGCGGTCGAGCCCGATGCCGTTTTCGCCCACGAACCCCAGATCAAGTACGAGGTGGTGGGCAAAGAAGAGAAAAGCAACCAGCCGAATCAACCTGTCGCCAATGCCCCTGTGGTGGCTCGACGCCCCGCGCGGGTCGACAACGCTCAAGCCGCTGGTCAACAAGCGGCCAATGCGGCCAAGCAACCCGTCGCCGCGGCGGGCAAGGCTATCCCGTCCTATAAGCTCTTCCGCTTCTGCGACTTCGAGGTCGAGCGGCTCAAGTCTTACCGCTATCGGGTCAAGCTTGTGCTCGCCAATCCAAACAAAGATGTGAAGCCCGAGTTCCTACTGCCCGAGATGCCTAACATCGGCAAGACACCCGACCGTGAGACGGTGTTCAGCAAGCCGTCGCCGGGCGCGTATTTGCCGCGCGATTTCGACCTGTACGCTGGCGATGTTAGCCGCCCCTTGGTGGGCGAATATAACGGTCGCTTCGCCATCTTCCGGTTCGATCCCGCTTTTGGCACCCGCGTGGGTTATATCTTCGGACAGAACACGCCCACCAACAAGACTTTCGACCGCGGCACATTGATCGGCTTGCCGGCCGTGCCTGGCAACTACCGCAACGCGGCCGGGCAAAGCAAGGCAGGTACCGTCAACTTCGACACTGGCGTCGCCATTGTCGGCCTGACCGGCGGCGAGCAGCGTGACGTGCTGATCGGCACCACTCCGTATCGCCCCAAGGCGCCAGGCGAGGTGTTGTTCCTCAATCCCGATGGCACCGTGCAATTTGGCAATCAGGTGCAAGACGCTCCGCACCTCGAATCGCTCCGCTCCGCGGTGACGACCTCGACCGATGCCGGCAATACACCGACCGTGGGTGCAGCTCCGGCAGCAGGCCCAACCGCTCCCGAAGATCCACTCAAGGCGTTGTTGAGCAAGCCGCCGAAGAAATAACCCCCCCAAGCCGGCGGCTTTGCCGTCGGTCCGTGCTTTGCGAGGCGTGGCGCCTACGCCCGACCTAATATCCGGTCCATGCGTTGCGAGATATCGCGGAGCACCTCTTCGCCGCCGCCACCCACCTCGGCCGTCGCCCAGCCCGTGTAACCCACGTCGTCGAGCGCCTTGAGGATCTCGGGCCAATTCTCGCTCCCCTCGCCGATCTTGGCCTTGAAGCCGGCCCGCGGATCGTTGGCCTGCTTCGCCAATTCCATGCTGTAACCTTTGAAGTCGAACTTGAACATCCGCTTGCCGAGCTTGCGAATCCACTCGGGACTGCTCACGCCGTACTTGAGCATGTTGCTGCAATCGAAGTACGCCCCCACGTAAGGACTCTGCAACTCATCGACATACTTGATGAGCTGCTCGGGCGTGGTGATAAAGTCGTTCCACACGGTCTCGACGGCGATCTTCACGCCCAGCTCGGCCGCCTGTGGAATGACCTGCCGAATGCATGCTTGCGAGCGCTCCCAGCACTGCTCGAAGTTCTCGGTCTCGGAGTTGGTCACCTTGGCCGGCACGATCAGCACGGTGGTCGCGCCCACAAATTTGGCATCGTCGAGTGCCGTCCGCAGGGCTTTGACCGCCTGCGCGCGCACAGCCGCGTCGGGGTCACTGAACCGTGTACCCCAGTGCACCGAATCGATCACGCCGTGGATGACGATGCCCGTCTCCTTCTGCGCGGCGTTGGCCTCTTTCAGGTCGAGCTTATTGGGGCTGTCGATCTCGACCCCCTCGAAGCCCAGTCGCTTGATCAGCGCGAACTTCTCGGCAAACGAATTCCCCTCGCGGATCATGCCGTACTTCACCGCCTTGAGCAGCTTGGGTTGCTTGGTCCCCTCCGCCGCTCGCAACGTGGAGGCTGCCGCGAGAGCCGCTGTCGATTGCAAGAACGTCCGCCGCGAGAGAGTCATCACAACACCTCAATGAGAAACGAGAACAAAATCAAAGCAGAGATGGAACCACCGATGAACACGGATAAACACAGAGATACGGAAGGATTGAGGAAATTGTAATCAAGTTTCGAGCCCCACACCAACGTTCTCCTCCACTCCTCAGCCCCTCTACTCCTCCACGACTGTTCCCATCCGTGTTTATCTGTGTTCATCCGTGGTTCCCTCTCCGCTCCTCTTTTCATTTCCCCCCCACCGACTCCAGTACCGCTTCCAAACACTCGACCAGAAAATCGGCGTCGTCCTTGGTGATGCACATCGGCGGCTTGATGCGAAGCACGTTGCCGTACAGGCCTCCCTTGCCCACCAGCAGGCCGCGCTCTTTGCACCGTTCAAGCACCTCGACCGCCTCGGTGTTGGCCGGCTCTTTGGTCTGTCGATCACGCACCAACTCGACCCCGAGCATCAAGCCCATGCCGCGCACCTCGCCGATCAGCGATTGTCGCTGTTGTAAGTCAAGCAATCGCTGTTTGAGATGCGTGCCGACGGCGAGCGCGTTGGCCTGAATATTTTCGTTGTCGATCACTTCCAGCGTGGCGAGCCCCTGAGTCATCGAGATCGGGTTGCCGCCGAAGGTATTGAAGTGCGTGCGGTTCGTCATGTTCTTGGCAATCTCGGCGCGCGTCGTGCAAGCCCCCAGCGGAGCACCGTTGCCGATCCCCTTGGCCATCGTCACCAGATCGGGCGTCACGCCCCAGTTCTCGAACCCCCAGAACTTGGTCCCCGTGCGACCGAAACCGGTCTGCACCTCATCCGCCACGCACAGACCACCGTAGCGGCGGACGATATCGTAGACGATCTGAAAGTACTCAGGCGGAGGCACGACCGTTCCGCCGACTCCCTGAATCGGCTCGGCAATAAAACAGGCCACCTCGCCCGCCGTTTCGTAACGAATGAGCGGCTCGACATCGCGAGCACAACGGACGTCGCAACTCGGATACTCCAAGCCGAACGGGCAGCGATAACAGTAGCCCGGCGTGGCGTGCTTGATCGAGGCGGTCGGATTGCTCTTGAACTTCCAGGTGCTATGGGCCGTGAGTCCCATCGTGCCTTGCGTGCCGCCGTGATAACTGTTGCGCAGCGCAATCACGTCGTTGCGCCCCGTATGCTCGCGGGCCATCAACACCGCCAGCTCGTTTGCTTCGCTCCCCGAGTTCGTGAAGTACGTCACGCTCAGCCCGCTCCCCGCGGGCATGTGCTCGGCCAGCTTTTTGCCAAACAGCGGGGCATTCGGATGCAGATAGATGGTCGTCGTGTGCTGGAGCTTGCCGAGCTGTTCGCGAACCTTCTCAACAACATACGGGTGGCAATGTCCGACCGACACGGTGACGATCCCCGCGAAGGCGTCGAGGTACCGTCGGCCCGTTTCGTCCCACAGGTATTGCATCTTCCCCTCAACGACCAGCAGCGGATCGCGGTAGAGGGTGATGAGCCCCGGCGTGAGATATTGTTGCCGCAGGGCGAGCACCTCGGCCTTGCTCGGCCCGGTGTAGGGTTGCGGCACATGCTCGCAGATCGGCAGTTGAATCGGTTTCGCTGCGGTGGCCATGTTCACTCCTGGGCAGCGCGACCAGCGGTCGCAGCTTTATGATTTCGACTTCCAAATCGGGTCGGCGGCCGACTCGCTCGACGAGGCAAACCAGCGGCTCAGGGTCATCTTCTGTTGTGTGTAAAAATAGACCCCTTCGGTCCCCTGCACGTGCAGGTCGCCAAAGAACGACTTGTTCCAGCCCGTGAACGGGAACCACGCCATCGGCGCAGGCACGCCAACGTTGATCCCAATCATGCCGGCGTTAAAGTGCCGCTTGAACTCACGAGCCGCCCAACCACTGCGTGTGAAGATCGACGCGCCGTTGCCATACTCGCATTGTCGCCCCACCGCGAGCGCCTGTTCGAGACTGTCGGCTCGCAACACTGAGAGCACCGGCCCGAAAATCTCTTCTTTGGCCACGCGCATCGTCGGCAACACGCGATCCACGACGCTCGGCCCGAGCAGGAATCCGTCGCGTGGCAGACTCGCTTGTCGGCCATCGAGCACGACGTCGGCCCCCTCGCTCTTCGCCACGTCGAGGTACGAGGCCACGCGATCGCGATGCGGCTGACTGATGAGCGGGCCCATATCGACCGCCGCGCCGCTGTCGGTCGCACCGACTTTCATCTCGCGTCCGACTCGACACAATCCGGCGACCAGATCGTCGGCAATGCGTCCGACCGGCACGGCCACGCTGCCGGCCATGCAACGCTCGCCCGCGCAACCAAAGGCCGAGGCCTGCAACGCTTTCACGGCCTGATCCAAATCGGCGTCGGGCATGATGATCAGATGGTTCTTGGCTCCGCCGGCCGATTGCACCCGCTTGCCGTGAGCCGTGCCGACCTCATAAATCTTTTTGGCCACGCTCGTCGAACCGACGAACGAGATCGCCCGGACTTGCGGATGCACGAGCAGAGCGTTGACCACTTCCTGATCGCCATGCACGACATTGAAGACCCCCGGCGGTAAACCCGCTTCGTGCAACAGCTCGGCCAATCGCATGGCCGAGAGGGGCACCTTCTCCGACGGTTTCAAAATGAACGTGTTGCCGCAGGTGATCGCCACGGGAAACATCCACAGCGGAACCATCGAGGGAAAATTGAACGGCGTGATGCCGACGCACACTCCGAGCGGATGGCGGCTCGTTTCGCAGTCGACGCTCGACGCCAGATTTTCCAGCGATTGACCCATGATCAGGCTAGGAATGCCGCAGGCGAACTCGACCATTTCGATGCCTCGTTGCATCTCGGCCTTGGCCTCGGCCAGGGTCTTGCCGTGTTCGCGGGTAATGAGGGCCGCGAGGTCGTCGAAGTGAGCGTGCATGAGTTCGCGAAAGCGGAACATGACTCGAGCCCGCTCGACCACAGGGGTCTCGCTCCACGCCGGCCACGCGGCCGCTGCGGTCTGCACGACCCGATCGGCGTCAGCAGCCGTCCCCAGGGGGACTTGCGCGAGCACGCGCCCCGTCGACGGGTTATAGACCTCGCCGACGCGCGTGGACGTGGACTTCTGAGCCGCTCCGCCAATCCAGAATGGGACATCGATCGGGACAGCAGCGGTCATCCTTGGGCACTCCAACAAACAGACGTGACGTGAGCGACGAGCAGCCATTATAAAGGAGTCCCGCCGTGGGCTGAAAGCCAAAAGCTCGTGCGACCCCAACAGTGATTCGTTCCGTCGGCAGATTATTGAGGTTCAGATAATGAACTTAACAGGACGACCAGCGGGAGTCCGGAAATACCAGCCTCGCGTTGCTCGGCCTAGTTAAGCTATTTTGCTGAGGATCAATAACCCAACTCACGGTGCCTTATGACCCGAATCGTGCGTAGCGCCTTGATTCAAGCCACGTTGTGCGAAAATGCCACGTCGAGCGTCGAGAAAATCAAGCAGGCGATGATCGACAAGCACGTCGCGCTGTTGGATCAGGCGGCCGAGCGCGGATCGCAGCTGGTGTGCTTTCAGGAACTGTTCTATGGCCCCTACTTCTGCGCCGAGCAGCAGACCAAGTGGTACGCGCTGACCGAGCGTGTGCCCGACGGACCGACGACGCGGCTATTCGCCGAGCAGGCCAAGACACACGGCCTCGCGCTGGTGCTGCCTGTGTACGAAGAAGAAATCACCGGGCTGTATTACAACACGGCGGCGGTCATTGATGCCGATGGCAGCTACCTGGGCAAGTTCCGCAAAATTCATCTGCCGCAGGTGTTGCCCGGCTTTTGGGAGAAATACTATTTCCGGCCCGGTAACCTCGGCTATCCGGTGTTCAAGACCCGCTTTGCGCAGGTCGGTGTTTACATCTGTTACGATCGACACTTTCCCGAAGGGGCACGTTGCTTGGGGCTCGCAGGGGCCGAGATCGTGTTTAATCCGTCGGCGACGGTGGCCGGGTTGAGCGAGTATCTATGGAAGCTCGAACAGCCCGCGCATGCCGTGGCGAACGGATACTTTGTCGGCGCGGTGAATCGACCCGGTTGGGAAGAGCCCTGGCGGATCGGCGAGTTTTACGGACAGAGTTACTTCTGCGATCCTCGTGGCCAGATACTAGCCGTGGGCACGCGGAACACCGACGATATTGTGATCGCCGATTTGGATTTGGATTTGATCCGCGAGGTGCGCAACACGTGGCAGTTCTTTCGCGACCGTCGACCCGAGACCTATGGAGCCATTACGCAGCCCTGAGTTGACACGCTCGACGCAAACGGACATTCGCACCTATTGACGTTTGCGCGGTTAATTCACCAAGGCGACCAGCGGAAGCCCGATCTAACCCGGCTTCGTGTTGCTCGCCTAGGCCCCACTCGCTTCGCATGCTTCAATAAATTGGGTGCGGGACTCGGCGCATCGGCGTTGACCCCTGAGCGGTCCCCTCAGTACAGTACGCCCCCACGATTGTCGTTTCATTGCGTGTCGAGATGCTAGCATGACCACCCAACTCCAGCCTACAGGCACGCTGCCTCCGGTTCGTTGGGGGAGTTTGCCGCACCGCATGCGTGTGTTGTTCGTCACGACCCATGAGCGAACCGGAGGCTGGCTGACCGAGGCCTTCGCTAGTGATCGAGCAGTCGAGGTGGTGCTGGAAGAGGCGGTCGGCATGACCGCCGCGATGACCCGGCTACGCGAGACCGTCTTTGATGCCGTACTCGTAAGCCATGAGCCAGGGGAACTCGACGCCTTGCAGTTGGGCGAAGCCCTCCGCGGCGGCGGGGCGACCGAACCGCTGATTGTGCTCGGGCACACGAGCGAAGTCGAGATGACCCCGTTGTGCTACGAGGTCGGCATCGACTCTTACGTCTGCATCCACGCGACCAGCGTGCGGCTGTTGATCTGGCACGTCGCCCGGGCGGTCGAGCGTCATGCGCTCTTGCAAGAGAACCAACGTTTGCAGCAAGGCGAGAAGCATCGCCTGCGACTGGAGCATCAGGAGACCCAGCGGCTGCTCGATGAACAGCGCGCTATGCTCCGCGACCTGGAGACGCTCCGCGAACCCGTGGCGAAAACGGTCGATTGGACCAACACGACCCCGGCCAGCTCGACGATCGCGCGCGTGGCCAACGAACAGCAGGCGGTCGAGTTGCCGCGTGAGCTGGTCGAGCATTACCGCGACCTGCTGCGGGCGTATGTCATCATGGGCTCGGGCAACCTCGGGCGCGAGATGAACTCGCTGGCCGAGCTGCTCTGCCGCGCCGATATCACCGCCGCGCAGACGATGCAGCTCCATTTACAGGCCTTGGAGGACTTGGTGCGAGGCCTGGGCTCGCGCAGCGCCCGGCACGTCATGTCGCGCGCCGATTTGCTCATTCTGGAAGTACTGGTCCACGTCAGCGAAGGGTATCGCCGGCGGGTTACGAGTGAGTAGCATTCACCGAGCGGAGGTCGTCAGGCCCCCGCTCGTGGTGAGCATGCCTGCTAGCATCCCTGTGCGAGACCTACGTTCCCTCATCAACCCCAATGCTCAGCTTGGTTTAGCGTCGGCCGAGCGTGTCATTTCCGCTCGCCACCCCAATAGGCGGTAAGTCGTTGGCGGCTCTAATTTTATTGACGCCGCGTAACCTGCGGTTTAGTATGAGTCAATCATGTCTGGGCTGACGGAACGCACCCACAAGCCCACCGTATCGCACATGCCCGTTCCGGGCGGAATTCATTCTGAGTCAACACGTTGCCGCAAGGCGCGTGGTCGCGGTTGATCGTGGGATCGGCGCGATTGGTAGGTGTCGTCGGGCGTATTTGTCCCGCTGAGGGGGCGACCGCGCTCGTAAAGGAACCCTGACGCATGACATCCAGCCGGCGACTGATCGAGCCGACCGATGATGCTGTGACGCCGCTACACACGGCGCAGAGCAACTCGACATCGTCGTCGCCGTCTGCGCCTGCATCGCCGTCGGGCCCCCTCGATCCACCAACCGACGACATCACGATCATCACCCAGCGTTCGTCATCGGGCGGCACACAGGCAGCATCCCCGCGCACGACCCACTCGCTGAGCCAACTACTCGCCGGCGAACGGCTCAACCATTTCGAGCTCTTGGAGTTTGTCGGCGGCGGTGGCATGGGGGCGGTCTTTAAGGCCCGCGACACGGTCCTGAACCGCATCGTCGCCCTGAAGGTGCTCTCGAACACGCAGGCGACCGACGAGGAAACGCGCCGCCGGTTCCAGAACGAGGCCCAATCGGCCGCTCGACTCGATCACGAAAACGTCGCCCGAGTTTACTACATTGGTGAAGACAAGGGGCTGTACTACATCGTCTTCGAGTACGTCGAAGGGGTCAACCTGCGGCAGGTCGTTGAGCGCACGGGCGGGCCGCTCCCTACGAGCGATGTGGTGAGCTATACGATTCAGGTGGCGCGAGCGCTCGAGCACGCGGCGGCACGCGAGGTCGTGCATCGCGATATCAAGCCCTCGAACATCATCATCACGGCCGACGGCAAGGCCAAGCTGGTCGACATGGGCTTGGCTCGTCTGCACGACGTCGATCAAGGGAGCGCCGACTTGACGGCCAGCGGCGTCACGCTGGGGACGTTCGACTATATCTCGCCCGAGCAGGCCCGCGACCCGCGGAGCGCCGACGTGCGAAGCGATTTGTACTCGCTCGGCTGCACCATGTTCTTTTTGCTCACCGCTCGGCCGCCGTTTCCGACCGGCACGGTGCTGCAAAAGCTGCTGCAACACAACAACGAGCCGCCCCCCGATGTGCGGCAATTCAACGACTTGGTCGGCGACGCCCTGGCGGCGATCGTGGCGAAGCTGCTGTCGAAGAACCCGCAGCGTCGTTACCAGACGCCGCGCGATTTGATCTTCGACTTGATCCGGTTGGCCGAGAGCGAGGACTTGCCGCTGGGCGACCTGGGCCTAACCCCGTTGCTGGGCGTGCCATTGCATCCGCCGGGGTTCTTCGAGCGGCACGCGCATTGGTTGGTGCCGGTGTCGCTGCTGTTACTGCTGATTATTGGCATCGAGGTGTTCGACGGATCGAACACGTCACTGGCCTTGCCAACCGTCAGCGAGTTGCCTAAGCCCATC
>CAYLYE010000098.1:0-21564 GCA_964387325.1 uncultured Planctomycetaceae bacterium | reverse complement strand
GAGTTTACGCTGGCGTAGGGGACGCACTGGGAGCGTACCAATTGAATGTAGGGTACGCACTCCGTGCGTACCAAACGTTGTTTTACAAGCACGGTACGCACGGAGTGCGTACCCTACGGACTGAAATGATGAATGCGGAGTGATGAATGATGAATGCAGTACATTGCGCGCTGCGATATTTGTTCGTGGCCTTACTGCTAACCGCACGGCTCGATGCGGCGCCGAATGTGCTGTTCATCGCGATCGATGACCAAAATGACTGGATCGGCTGCCTGGGCGGTCATCCGCAGGTGCAGACACCCAACATCGACCGACTCGCGAGCCGGGGGGTCGTGTTTACCAACGCGCACTGTCAATCGCCGCTGTGCAACCCGTCGCGGACCAGCGTGTTGACCGGCCTGCGGCCGTCGACCACGGGTGTCTATTCCCTCTCGCCCTGGTTTCGCACGCTGCCTGAGTTTGCCGATCGCGTCACGCTCATGCAGCATTTTCAGCGACACGGCTACCGCACGCTCACGACGGGCAAGATCTTTCATGACTCGTATCCGCCCATGAAGGAACGAGACCACGAGGTCGACGTGTGGGGCTTTCATGGCGGGCACAAACCGTTTCCGCCCCAAAAGTTTGTCAAGACACCGGACAACATCGCGCTGATGGACTGGGGCGTGCATCCTGACCGTGACGAGGTCATGGACGACACCAAAGTCGCCGATTGGGCGATCGAGCAATTGCAAGCCGAGCACAAGCAACCGTTCTTCTTGGGCGTCGGTTTTCGTCATCCGCATGTACCGTGCTACGCGCCGCAAAAGTGGTTCGATCTCTACCCCGACGAGTCGCTCATCATGCCGAGCGTCAAGGCGGACGACCGCGACGATCTGCCGCGGTTCGCTTCGTACCTGCATTGGAAGTTGCCCGAGCCGCGGCTCGATTGGCTGCAACGGGCCCAGCAGTGGCGACCGCTCGTGCGGGCCTACTTGGCCAGCATCAGCTACATGGACAACCAACTGGGCCGCGTGCTCGACGCGCTCGACAAGCAGAAACTCTCCGACAACACGATCGTGGTCGTGTGGAGCGATCATGGCTGGCACTTGGGTGAGAAAGGGATCACGGGTAAGAACACGCTTTGGGATCGCTCGACCCGCGTGCCGCTGATTTTTGCTGGGCCCGAGATTGCGCGCGGCGGCAAGAGTGTCCGGCCAGCCGAGTTACTCGACATGTATCCGACGCTCAGCGCGCTGTGCGATCTGCCGGCGGTCGCGGGGCTGGAAGGGCACAGCCTTGTGCCGCAGCTCAAAGATCCGGCTGCGGCGCGTGAGTGGCCGGCCGTCACGACTCACAACCACGACAATCACAGCGTGCGAACTGAGCGTTGGCGATACATTCGCTACGCGGACAACAGCGAGGAACTGTATGACATGCAGGCCGACCCCAACGAGTGGACGAACCTCGCCAAGCGCAGCGAACATGAGGGCGTGAAGCGAGAGTTGGCGCGTTGGATGCCTCGCACGAGCGCGCCGCCTGCGCTGGGTAGCAAGGCTCGGCTGCTCGAGTATCGCAACGGCGTTGCGGTCTGGGAGGGGAAGGCAATCGACCCGCTCGCGCCGCTACCGGAGTAAGGCGGGCGAGTCGTCACACGGCATCAGCTCGTTAATCGCAGTGCGCCGCGGAGCGAGGCGGATATGACGATTACCGTGCGTAGCTGACCTTGCCCGGGGCGGTGATCGGCAATAAGGCGAGCAGCGCGTCGCCAGCTTCGACACGCGGATAAGCGCGCAGGAACAAGGCCAATCCCGCTCCGTGGGCAATGACCTCGACGGGATCGTCTCCGAGCGGATCGACCACGCGACCGATGACCTGCCCGGTCGCAACGACCTCGCCTAGTTCGACAGCCCGCTCGAAGAATCCCGCGCGTGGCGACGGATGTTGCCGTTGTAAATGCCCGCTGTGGTCGCGATCATCTTCGACCGTGAACCGCACGTGATTGGGAATCGGTTTTTCGTCGAGCATGCCCAAGGCGCGAGCCACTTGATGAACGCCTTGCACGTTTTGCTCGACCCGGCCTCGATCGTAAGTTGCTTCGCCACCGTTCTCGACATAGATCGCCGGAATGTTCGCATCACGGGCGACCGACAGCGACGTGCCGTTGAAACGGGGGTTGGTCCCCCAGACGATCGGCAAGTTGAAGGCCTGCGCCATCAACCGCTGACGTTCGAGCACGGCGGGATCGTCATGCAACGTATAGCCGGCCAGCGAGAGCATTCGGTAGCGTGAACCGGCCGTGTGCAGGTCGATGAAATAATCGGCCGTGCGGATGAGCTCACTGAGGGCAAACGCGGTTTGCTCGGTGAGCGTGCCATCGCTGCGCCCCGGACAGGTTCGGGCAAGGTCTTTCAAATCGTCGGCCGTGCGATGGCAGCGGGCGAACGCGGCCTCGTTGACCAGCGGCGCCACGGTGATCCGCCCGCGCAACTGTCGCGAGTCGATCTCGGCAAGCAAGCGGCGACCGGTGAGCATCGGCTCGAACTCATCGCCATGCACGCCGCCGATGACGAGCAGATGGGGCCCCGGCGCGGAACCTTCGATCGTGCGGTATTGCAAATTCATAGTGTCTCGATAGGCCGGGGAATGAAGTGGTGGAAAAGGAATTATGAGGCCGATTCGCCTCGAGCCAGCAGCAATCGACGGAGCAAGAATTCGTCAATTCGCCCTTTGAAGCGGACTTGTCCGTCGATCTCAACGACCGGTACCCAGACGTCGAACTGGGTACGGAGCTTCTCGTCGGTATCAATGTCTACCTCTTTTGGGTTAAGCCCGTAACGTACCAAGGTCGCTTTGGCATCGTCGCAGAGATGGCAGCCGTGGCGAGTATAGAGGACGACGGCAGCAGACATGGACGGCAAAATTCCGGTTCAGGGCAAGTGTGCGAAGTGGTTGCGGTGTCGAGTGTACCGATTGAGCTGGCGAATGTCTTCCCGCCTCGGGGACGAGTCTCGCAATTTTTCTTTACGACTCGGAAGATAATTGATATCTTTCCAACGCCGGTGTTAGACTTGAGTATTGTTAGTTCCGTCGCGACGAGCGGCAAGCACTTCTCTGATCCAGAACTCTATCGAGGGTATCGTTCGATCCCTTCGTTGGCATGGCGAAACTTCCGTCGGACAAATTCCTGGAACTGCTCCGCCGGAGCGAACTGGTCGAGGCGAAAGCGCTCGATAAGTCGCTAGCCGAATTTGCCGCATTGTCGGGAGATCCAAATACGGCCGATGCCGACGCGCTGTGCGATCATCTGATCAAGGCCTCTCTGATTAGCAAGTGGCAGCGTGACAAGCTGATGGACGGCCGTCATAAAGGCTTTTTCCTCGGCAAGTACAAGCTGCTGGGGCAACTTGGCTCGGGCGGCATGGCCAGCGTCTATCTGGCTGAACACAAGTTCATGCACCGTCGCGTGGCGATCAAGGTGCTACCCAAGAACAAGGTCGACGATTCGTCGTATCTTCAGCGGTTTTATCTCGAAGCCCGCGCGGCAGCCGCGCTCGATCACTCGAACATCGTTCGGGCGTTTGACGTCGACTTCGACAGCACCGCCAATGTCCATTACCTGGTCATGGAATACGTCGAGGGGAGCGACCTGCAATCGCTGGTCAAGAACAAGGGGCCGCTCCCCTATGAGGAGGCGGCCGAATATATCCGGCAAGCGGCGGATGGGCTGGCCCATGCCCACGAACGGGGCCTGATCCACCGGGATATCAAGCCGGCCAATCTGTTGGTTGACCTGCGGGGCGTCGTCAAAGTGCTCGACATGGGGCTGGCCCGGTTTGCCGACGACGACAAAGACGCTTCGCTGACCGTGGCCCATGAAGAGAACGTGCTTGGGACGGCCGACTACTTGGCCCCCGAGCAGGCGATCAACAGCCATACGGTCGACAGCCGGGCCGATATTTATAGCCTGGGCGGCACGATGTACTACCTGCTCACCGGCCATGCGCCGTTCCCCGAGGGAACGCTGACGCAGCGACTGATGAAGCATCAGAATGCGACCCCGGCCCCGATCGTCGCCGAACGCGCCAAGGCGCTCAGCACGCCCGATGCCGAAACGCCCCAAGAACTGATCGACATTTGCACCCATATGATGGCCAAGAAGCCGGAAGAACGGTTTCAATCGGCCTATGACTTGACCAAGACCCTCGGTCAATGGCTCGCCATGCGGCGCGGCGAAAGCAACCAGTTTGCCTCGATGAACGCGGCGTCCTCGATGAATGCCGCGACCAACGAACGAGCGGCCAGCGGAGACAGTACCCCGGCGCTGAGCGGCGGCGGAGGCGGTTCTGGCGCCGGACTGGCGGAGTTGCCTCCGATGGCCGGCGGACCCACGTCTCCGTTCCAAGACACGGCACCCAACGGCATGCCAACGGTCAAGGTGATGAGTCCAGGGCAGATGAGTCTCGGACAATCGGTCGAGTCGGTTCCTCAAATCGTCGTCAACACGACGGCCAAAAAGACCGGCGCCGCGCCGCGTGTGAGCAGCAGTGACGTGCATGACTTCGCGTCGATCGCGCCCGGCAGCATCGAAGCCGTGGGATCGAGTCCCTCGTCGCCACGTCCGCGTTCGTCGCCATCGAATTCGGGCTCCGCATCGGCGAAGCGCTCTGGTAAAGGGAAGAAATCCGCTCTGCGATATGCTCCGCCACGCTCGATCGTGCTCGGTTCGATCGCAACGTGTGCGCTGATCATGGTCGCTATTGCTTTGCTGGCTTTCGTAATTTAACGAGCCCGCCCGATAGTTTGTAGGCGAACCAAAAGCGGCCCCTGTTCCGCATGTCCGGTTGTCAACACCCCCCAGCCGGAATCTCTAAGCACGCTCCAGCACAGGACTTAAATTCGGCCCTTGAATCGTGTTTTCATCGCTTTCTACGATGGAATAGTGCGTCGTCGGCAGCCGAGTGGTTGCAGGCAACGCCTGTCGACCTCGGCGATGGACTCACCGGGGTCATGATTTCCAGGCAATGGACAGCGCAGAACACGTCGCTTGTCGAGGCCTTGATCGTGCGTCGCCCTCAGCTTCCGCAACAAACCGGCCACAAGGTCCGGCAGTCCACACCCAACCAGCTCAGCCGCAGCAACCGCTCGCATCACCGTGCGGCGACACCGTTTCGCGGCAGCCGCACGCGCGGACACGTCAACGAGCGGCTCCCTTATGCGCCCCCTGAAAACTGGTACGAGCCGCGCGAGTCGCACCGCCACTACCGGTTCATCATGCAGCAACCGGGCAAGGGCTACCGGTTTTTCATTACCCCCGACGATGTGCGTGCCCGGCTGGCCCAACTGCCGAGCGAGTTCGTTCGCCCGCTGCAGGTCGTGCAGTTCAGCCAAATGACTCGTAAAAAGGCCTATGCTCCGTGCTATGGCATGCAATGGGGAACCACGATCTACCTGTACCCGATCGAGGAAAACCTGATCGAGCGTTACAATTACCCCCCGAAGCCGGCTCAGCTCAACGAGGCCCGTATGTTTGGCGGCCGCTGGGAGCAAGCCTCACGCAACGAATGGCTGCTGATCTGGACCGAAGAGGCGGTTCGGGACTTCTTTTTGAACAATATCCTCATCCACGAGCTCGGGCACCTGCTGGACCAACGGAACGACCGAACGGTCGATCGCGAGCGCTATGCTGAATGGTTCGCCATTCACTGGGGCTACCTGAAAAGCCGCAGCCGACATGGCCTGACGTCGAGCCCCGGCTAAGTGCGTGTCGAGGAAACGGGCCTCGCGGCCATGCCCCGAGCAACGCACCCCAGCCGATTCGCTCCCGACGCCCAGATAAATGCCCCCGCAGGGCCATTGTTTTATAGACTTTACAGCGACGTTTTCGCTATACTCACTCGTCGGTTGGCGTGATCCGTTACGCCCAGCCACACGGAACAGCATCGGAACAGAGAATTCAATCGAGGAGCCAACCATGTCACGTGCGCGAGGGTTGTCGTTCCTGGCGGCGCTGATTGCCATTAGTTGGTGTGTGACCAACGCATGGGGAGAAGTGACGCCGGCGGACCAGAAGCGGGTCGACGAAGTCAAGCAATCGCTTGAAAAAATCGTTGACCTCTACAAGAAGAAAAAATTCGAAGAGCTCGGTCAGCTCATTCAAGACGTCGAAGGAAAAATCGGCGAACTGAAGAGCAGCTCGGCGAAGGACGAGCTCGGACCACTCGAATCGAAGCTGTCCGCCGCGCAGCGCCTGCTCAAGAACGCCCTCGATACGCCCGAGCCCACCAAGACCGCTCCGGCCAAAACCGCGCCGACGAAAACCGCGCCGGTCAATCCCAAGGCGCCGACCAAGGCCGGCGCGCCAGGCGAAATCAGCTTTGTCAAAGACATCGCGCCGATCTTCGTTGCACGCTGCCAAGGCTGCCACATCAATCGCATGAGCGCGGGCTTGAGTCTCCGCACTTACTCGCTCGTGATGAAAGGCTCGGACGCCGGCCGACTGTTTACCCCAGGCAGACCCGTCGGCAGCGCGCTGATGGATGTGCTCGAAGGGGGCCAGATGCCGCCGAACAACAAGCTCAGCAACGACGACTTGAACAAGATTGCCAAGTGGATCGAGCAAGGGGGCAAGCTCGACACGGGCACCGATCCGGAAGCGGCGCTCACGTCGCTCGTCCCCGGCACACCCGGCGGCAACACGGCGGGCCCCGCCATCGTCATGGCTACCGGTCGCGAGAAGGTCTCGTTCATGCGCGACATTGCTCCGGTGCTGGTCGCCGAGTGCGTACGCTGTCACAGCGGTCAACAAGGCGCTGGCAATTTGCTGCTCAGCAATTTCAATCAGGTCGTGGCCGGCGGTCGAAACGCGCCTGACAAGCCCAAGCTGATCGTGGCCGGCGATCCGTCGGGCAGCCTGATGATTCAGAAGCTGCGGGGCATGGCCAAACAAGGTGGCCGCATGCCGCAGCGCAGCGATCCGCTGCCGGAAGATACCATCAAGAAGTTCGAGACGTGGATCACCGAAGGCGCTAAGTTCGACGGCGAGACCACATTTAACAGCTTCCGCTACTTACTCGACGTGGCCAAGGCTCGGGCGAGCACGCACGAAGCATTGGCCGAGTGGCGAGCCGATTTGGCCTTGAAGAACTGGGCCAAAGCAAGCCCCAACAACAAGCCCGAACTTATTTCCACCGACGATCATATCGTGGTTGGACGCTTAAGCACCTTCAAGCTTCAAGAAGCCTCGAAGCAAGCCGATTCGATCAAATCAAAGATCGCCTCGAACTTGCGGTTGCCTGCCGACAAGCCGCTGTTCAAAGGCAAGCTCACGATCTTCTTGTTCGATCAGAAGTTCGAGGTCACCGAGCACGCTCGCATGGTCGACGGCACCGAAATGGCCCGAGATGTGAACGCGTTCTTCGAGTACGACGTGATCGACAACTACTGCGCCCTGCAAGGCCCCAAGGAAGGCGACGCGGGTACGTTCCCCGCATTGCTGACCGAACAAATGATGGCGGCCTACGTTATGTCGCTCGGTTCGTCGCTCAACGGTCCACCCAAGTGGTTTGCCGTCGGAACGGGACGAATGATGGCCGGCCGCATCGACCCGAAGAGCCCGCAGGTTAAAGTTTGGGAAGAAGCCATTCCCAAAGCGATGGCGAGCACTTCCAAGCTCGACGCCTTTACGAATGCCGCCGAGCTCGACGCCACTGGGTCGGCCCTGGCTTATGGCCTCGCCAAGTACATGGCCAGCGGGCCAAACTCGGCTCGTTTCACGGCTTTGATGGAATCGCTCCGCAAGGGGACGACCTTCAACGCCGCCTTGCAACAGGCTTATGGCGCCGATGCGAAGAAGCTCGCCGCCGCCTGCTTCAAGTAGGCCTGTTCTCATTGTGTGCAATCATCGAGCCCACGGGTCACCCCTGACCCGTGGGCTTTTTTTATGACTCGCGTGGTGGGCGCGCGAAGATCAAACAGCCCTTCATGGCTTGATTGCCGGCAACGCGGCGGCGTGAATCAGCGTCGGGATCACGGCCTCGCATTGCAATCCGGCGGCTCGTTGCCAGCCGCGAAATTCGGCCTCACTGTAGGCTCGCCCTTCGGTCAGCGTGAAGAGTGCCGCCGAATACAGCGCAATTGATAAGGGACCATCCAGCTCGTCATTCAACAGCACGTCGTGAATGATCAGTCGGCCTCCCTGCGGCAGGGCCGCCGCCGAACGCTCAACAAGCCGTTCACACTCACTCACGTCCCAATCGTGCAAGATATTGGACAACAGACAGACGTCGGCTCCAGCGGGCACGGGGTCGACAAACATATCTCCTGCCACGAAGCGGCATCGGTCGGCTACGCCATACTCAACGGCTAATTCCTGGGCAATCTTGAGCACCTCGGGCCGATCCCAGATGATCGCCTGCAACTGTGAATGCCGTTGCAAGTAAGCAAAACTGTAGATGCCCGTGCCACCGCCGACATCGAGCAAACAGCGGCGATCGTCAAGCGGCACACGCTCAGCCAACACCGGCGCCACATTCCTGGCCCGGCCGGCGAGCGCCAACGTCAAGGCCCGCGCCGACGCCTCGCGATCCATCGCCGAAACGGTTCCCGCGCGATAAATAAATGCCGTCCCGGTATCCGACTCCTGAGCGCCTGCGGGTCGATTGCTACGCAAACGATCGACCATCTGCCGCACGCCACCACTTGCGGCGGCCAAGCCAATATAGCCGCTAATATCAAATGCCGACATCCGCGTCAGATGCTGCTCGGCCATCGCGCTCAGCGCCAGAACGCCCGAGGCATTCACAACCACCAATCCCATCGCACGTAACGCCGTAAACAGCACGACAGCCGCGCGCGGCTGCAACCCCAACTCCGCAGATAATTCCGCGAACGATTGCGGTCGGTCGTGGAGACGATTAAACACGTCGAACTCGGCCACAGCGGCGGTCAAGAGTTCGGTGGCATAGCTGCCCCGAAACCATTCAAATATCGGCGTCGGATCGTGACTCGGTGCGCAAAGGTTCTGCATGAGCATGGGTACTTCATTAAAATAGACAGGCAACGACGAGGGCCAATCCTAATCGACCCCTTGGCACTGAACCAGGGCCTCGTGCGGACATCGACATAGTTGCCATTCGTTGATTGGGCTAAACTGTCTACAGCCCCTGACCATTCTGTCTGCCCTTTTAATCATTCGCACGAATATGAGTTCTGACATTCTTGCCGAGATGCAGGCCGAACTTGAGCATTTGCGGCAGCGTGTCGCCGATTACGAACGGGCTGTGGAATCCCACCGCCCCTCGGACATGGTCCCGCTACACGAGGTCGTGCAACATGCGCCGGTCGTCGTGTTTGGTTTTGATCGCGAGGGCCGGTATCTGTTTTCGCAAGGGCGCGGCATGGCCCGCGCCGGCTTTCAGGCCGCTGATTTAATCGGTGTTTCGATCTTCGACATCTACGCCGATCAACCGCACGTGCTCGATCAATTTCGTCAAGCGCTCGGGGGCGAAACATCGACCGTCACGCTTCGAGTCCGCGACGCGGTGTATCACACCTGGTACGCCCCAACTCGCGATGCTCGAGGGACCATCATCGGCGTGCATGGTGTAGCCACCGACATCACGCCGCAGATCGAAGCCGAACACCGCCTGCAAGAGCAGATGCAGTTTTTTCAATCGCTGGCCAGCTTGTCTCCCACAGGACTGTTTCGCACCGACGCCCAAGGGTTCTGCACGTTCGCCAATGCTCGGGCTCTGGAGATTGCCGGCCTCGATGGGCAACCGGCCGCAGGGTTGCAGTGGATCGCAGCGCTGCACCCAGACGACCGTGAACGGGTCATGGCGCTGTGGCAAGCTGCGGCTGAGACCAAGCAACCCTTTCATGCCGAGTATCGATTCCTCCGCCCGGATGGCTCGGTCCGTTGGGTTTTGGGAGACGTTGTGCCGACACTGGACGAGCAAGGTCTCGTGGCCAATTTCGTCGGCACGATCACCGACATCTCCGATCAAAAGCAACACGAGCGCGGGCTGCAAGCCACGCAATCCGAACTCAAGGCTCGCGTCGAAGAGCGCACCCGCGAGTACTCAAGTGCCAATCTGCAACTGCGCGAACAGAAGGCGCTGCTGGAACTGGTGCTCGACAGCATGAGCGACGGCGTGATCGTCGCCGATGTCCATCATCGCGTCATGCTCAACAACCGCGCGGCAGCGCGCATCCTGGCCGCCACCACAGGCACGCTCACCCCCAATAGCTGGCTCGATATCGAACGCTGCTTGCTGATTGCTCCCGATCAGCCCTTTCCGCTTACCGACCAACCGCTATTTCGCGCTTTGCAAGGCCAACGGGTCGAGCAAGCGGTGTTGTGCTTGCGCACGGCGATCGACCATCGCTTTATATGGCTTGAAGCCAATGCCGCTCCGCTGCTGGGCAGCGACGGTCAACCGCGCGGCGCGATCTTGGTGTTTCGTGACGATACGGAACGCCGCAACACGATCCGCGCCTTGCAACGTAGCCTGGAACGCTTTGACCAAGTCGTCGATGGCGCACAAATCGGCCTTTGGGACTGCGAAGTCGTAAGCGATGATCCACTCGCGCTGAGCAATCCGATCTATTTCTCTCGGCATTTCAAGCAACTACTGGGATACAGCGAAGACGAATTTCCCGGCTTGATCGGCACCTGGGCCCAATGCCTGCATCCGGACGATCAAGCCCGCGTGTTTCTGGCGCTGAGTGCTCACCTGTTTGAGAAAGTCCCCTACGACATCGAGTACCGCTGCCTGACCAAGCAGGGAGCAATACGCTGGTTCGCCGCACGTGGACAAGCCAAATGGGATGCCGCGGGGCGCCCCGTACGCATGAGTGGTTCATTCATCGACATTACCGAACGCAAACGCATGGAGAATCAGTTCCGCGAACAAGAGGAACTCTTGCAGTCCATTCTCGATAGCACTCCCGCAGTCGTGTATCTCAAAGACCTTGCAGGGCGGTACAAGTTCATCAACAAGACCTACGAAAAACTGTTTCACGTCAATCTCGAACAGGCCCAGCATTGGACCGACGCCGACATGTTCGACCATGAGGTGAAAACCACGTTGCAAGATAACGATCGACAGGTCTTGCTGGCCAATCAAGCCATTCAATTCGAAGAGGTCGTCCCCAACGACGGCGAACTAAGAACTTATATCTCGGTCAAATTTCCGCTGCATGACAATGCCGGCAACGTCAACGGTATCGGCGGCATCTCGACCGACATCACCGCGCGCAAACAGGCCGAGGAACGACTTCGGCAAGAACAGGACTTTTTGCGTCGGCTGATCCGTGCTCATGAGCGCGACCGACAGCTCACCGCCTACGAGATCCATGACGGATTGGTGCAGTACATTACGGCCGGCGTCTTGCAACTCGAAAGCCTGGCCCCGGTGCTCCGCTCGTTGCCCTCCAAAGAGCACCTGCTGTACGAGTCAAGCATCGAGGTTCTGCGTCAGTCGATCAATGAAGCTCGCCGGGTACTCAGCGGACTGCGCCCACCCATTCTCGATGAGGCTGGCATTATCGCCGCGCTGCAATACTTGGTCGCCGAACAAGCCGTGGCTGGCAAACTCGACATCCGCTTTCATCACCATGTCAAATTCACCCGCCTTGAGCCAATGCTCGAAGGGACTATCTTTCGCATCGTGCAAGAGTCGCTTACCAACATCAAGAAGCACAGCGCGGCCACCGAGGCCGACGTCACACTCGTGCAACTCGACGATCAATTACGCGTCGAAATTCGCGATAACGGCCGCGGATTCGACCCGCTGGCGGTCGCACCCGACCGATTTGGGTTGCAGGGCATGCACAAACGGGCCAGCCTGATGGGAGGCAAGCTCGATATTATCAGTACACCGGGGCACGGCACCTGCATCGAATTGGACATGCCAGTCACGACCGTCGACCGCGTGGCTTAATACGCACCAACAGCCTCACGACGCGGACAGCGAGAGCTCGCGATGAAACGGCGGCACGCGCCGCAACAGCAGCACCGCCCAACCACGCGCCACGCTCGACGCAACGAACATGGCCATGTACACCGCGACCGAAGCGCCTGCCCAACGCAGCATGGCCGCTCCCAGCAACGATCCTACCACCGACACCAATGCCGTCGCGAGGTTGTATGTCGTCAGCACGCTGGTCCGCTCTTCCTCGACCACCCCTTCGATCATGACCATCGTCGTGGCCAACTCATACGCGGCGAACATCACACCGGTCAAGATTTGCAACGCCACGATGTAACTAAACGACGTCGAGACAACCCATAAACCCGAGACAGGCACGATTCCCAGGCTGCCAATGAACAGCAACTTGCGGGTACCCACGCGATGCGCAACGTGCCCCCAGATCGGATAGGCCAGCGATTTAGCGAGCACGACGCTCAACACACAGGTCATAAACTCGACATAGGAAAAGTGCAGTTGCTTGAGCATGTACGGCGGAAAAAACGAAGCCGACAGTTGCATCGCTCCCTGCATCGAGAGCAGGTACAGCAACAACCGTCCGTCGGGCGCCGAAGCAAGACGCCGCAACCAGTCGATCAGCGGCACGGTGCGTTGATGTTCAGGACGCGGCGCCACATCGTGCTGCGAGTACAGCAATGAAGCCGACGCTCCGCGAAACAATCCCGCGCAAAGAAACAACAGGGCGAAGGCCCCGAGTGGCTGATCGATTTTTTCTCCCCACTGCAAGAGACTGCCGCCGAAAGCCCCGCCCAGCAACAAGGCCAATTGTCCCGTGAGCGAACGCCAGCCGAAGAGCCGCGGACGAATACGCGCGGGCAACAGCGCACCCATCCAGGTGTTCCAAGCCGCCGAGGTGGCCATGCCCGATCCAAAGTAACATCCGACGATCAGAAACACGCTCCAGCGAGGCAACACATTCGAGGCGGCCAACAGCGCCAGCGGCACAAAGCACAGGGCTTGCAATGACGCGCACAGCACGACCCAGCGGCGTGGCGTGCCCAGCCATCGTACGCCCCACGGCGCGATCATCTGCAACGTCGCTCCAACGAGCAGCGGCAGCGTGGCGATCAGCCCGGCCGCGACCTCCCCCAAGCCGAGCGCGAGCACAAACGCGCCGAAATAGGTCTCGCCGGACCCGACCATCGCGTTAAAGCACGCGCTGTCGATGATCCCCCGACGAATGTCCCTCCGCAAGGTGCGTGTACGATACGTCACGGTCGTCGACATCACCCAACCATTCGCAGGAGACACCCAGGTCACGCCTGAGATGGATTCGCCGGAGCGGCGATCATACCGCGAGTACCGCCCAACGAACAGAGCAGCGCATTGCGTGGCGTCCAAGCCCGTCATTGCAAGAAACCCGGCCGTCTCGTTTTGCGTTTCGAACATGAATCGAGCAGAATAGGTGAGCTTGTCCCGATTCATTCGCATCTCTGCGGAGGCGTCATGTCCCGTCGTGTTGTTGGGTTTTCTTCGGTGTTCGTGTGGCTCGCCGTGGCTATTTCTTGCGCCGACGAGCCGCTCTTGAAGCAGATCGAGCGTGTGTTTGCACACCGCGAGTTTCGACAATCCCACTGGGGCTTGCTCGTCGTCGATCTGGAAGACGATCGCGTGCTGGTCGAACGTGATGCCGACAAGATGTTCGCGCCGGCCTCGGTGACCAAATTGTTCTCGGTGGCCGCTGCGCTCGACGGTCTCGGCGCCGACCACCGTTTTCAAACGCCCGTCTATGCCCGTGGCACGCTCGACGAACAAGGGGATCTTCATGGCGACCTGATTCTCGTTGCCAGCGGCGACCTCACCCTGGGAGGACGAAACGATCCGAGCGGCCGCTTGACCTTCCGCGACGTCGACCACACCTACGCCTCGCCGACCAATCAAGGCGAGGTCGTAGCGACGGACCCTCTGCAGGGGCTCAACGATCTGGCCGCGCAAATCGCCGCGACGGGGGTTAAACGTGTCCGTGGCGAAGTGCTCATCGACGATCGACTGTTCGAGCCGGCTCAAAGCACTGGCAGTGGCCCCGTGCAGGTCGTGCCGATCATGATCAACGACAATCTGCTCGACATTCGAATCACCCCAGCCCCGGCAGCAGGCCAGCCTGCCAAGGTCGAGTTGATCCCCTCCGGTAGCCTGTACACACTCGACGCCCAGGTCGACACCGTCGCCGCGTCGTCGAGCGTCTCGATTCAAACACGCGCCGTGGCGCGCACACTGATCGTGCGCGGCACCGTCCCCGTGGGCCGATCACGACTGGCCGTGCATGAAGTCGACCACCCCGCGCTACACGCCCGAGCTTTGCTGATTGGCGCCTTGAGTCGACACGGCGTGACAACAAACGCCACGGCAGCTCAGGTATCGCCGAGCGTTTCGCTCCCCGCATCGTCAGACTACGCGCAACTGCGCAAACTGGCGACGCACACCTCGTTGCCATTCTCCGAGTCGGCCCGCGTGATTCTCAAAGTCAGTCACAATCTCCACGCCAGCACATTGCCGTTACTACTGGCCGTCAAGCATGGCGAGCGCACCCTTGCGCAAGGCATGCGCCGCGAACAAGCGTTTCTCTCGCGCACTGGGTTGGACGCCTCGACGATCTCGTTCGGCGGCGGGGCCGGCGGCGATCGGGCTGATTACGTCACACCGCGGGCCACCGTGCAGTTGCTCTGCTATATGTCCGAGCGTGACGATTTTAAGTTCTATAACGACGCGCTCCCGATCCTGGGCGTCGACGGCACGCTAAGCCAGGTGGTCGCGACCGACAGCCCCGCACGGGGCAAGGTGCGTGCCAAGACCGGCACCTTCTCCTGGCACAATGCCTTGAATGGCAATACGTTGCTCTTGAGCAAGTCGTTGGCCGGTTACGCCGACACGGCCAGCGGCCGGAAAATTGCCTTCGCCGTGTTCGTAAACCTGCTGGAACTCAAGAACGGCGACGAAACAAGTCGCATCGGCCGCGTGCTGGGGCACGTCAGCGAGTTGCTCCAACAACATCTTTAAGCGATTTGCCAGCTATAGTTGAGGCAGTATCCGACCGCTCGATACGACCTTGTTGCTCGCAGCGCCCCTGATGACAACCTCTCACGAACGCAACGCGCAAGCCCTGGCCCTCGCCACAGCCGCGTCGCGTGCCCAAAGTGCCCAGCGCTATGCAGACGCAGCCGACTTGTATCGCCAAGCCTTGGCGCTTGAGCCGCACTGGCCCGAGGCGCATGTGAACCTGGGCACCGCGCTACAAAGCCTGCAACGGTTCGACGAGGCGCTCGAGGCTTTCGATCGCGCGCTACGCGAGCGGCCGGAGTTTGCCGAGGCCGAGAACAACCGCGGCAACACGCTCAAGTCGCTAGGCCGGCTCGACGAAGCCCTCGGAGCGTTTCAGCGGGCGCTCGAATTGCAGCCGCAATTCGCCACGGCCGAGTTCAACCGGGCCAACACACTACAGTCGCTCGGTCAACTCGAGGCGGCCGCCGAAGCGTTTCGTCACGCGCTCAAGCTTCGACCGAACTACGCGAAGTGCGCCAACAACCTGGGGAACGTACTCAAATCTCTGGGACGGTTCGACGAGGCGCTCGCCGTCTATCGTCAGGCGCTCATGATCGAGCCCCGCTATGCCAACGCCGAGTACAATCTCGCCACGACGTTGCAAGCCGTCGGCAAGTTGAACGAGTCCATCGAGGCCTACCACCGAGCGTTGGCCATCGATCCGCAGCATGCCGAAACGACTCGCAACCTGGGAACCGCTCTGCACGCCCTGGGACGCAGCACCGAAGCGATCGAAAACTACCGCCGCGTATTGACGACCGATTCACAAAACCCACAGGCGGAGAATAACCTTGGCGCGGCGCTGGCCGACCTCGGACGCATGAGCGAAGCGGCCGCTGCGTACCAACGGGCCTTGCAACTCAAACCTGACTTTGTCGAGACGCACAGCAATCTCGGCAATGTGCTTAAGGACACGGGTCGGCTTGATGAGGCGATTGCCTGTTACCACCGCGCGTTGCGGCTCGATCCGCAGTTTGTGGCCGCGCACAGCAATCTCGTGTTCTGTCACCAATACCGAGGCGACGCCACGATCGAGCGGTTGAACCAAGTCCATGCCGACTGGAACACGGCGCACGCCGTGCGGTTCCGAGATCAATGGCCCAACCATGACAACGTGCCCGATCCCGAGCGCCGACTGCGTATCGGTCTCCTTTCGCCCGACTTGGGTCACCATCCGATCGGCTACCTGCTGGCGCGTATTCTCTCGTCCGTCGATCGTGAAGGGTGTGAGATTTACGCTTATTCGAATCGCGTGCGCAAGGACGAACTGACCGCGAAGCTCGCCCATCATTGCGCGGTGTGGCACGACGTGGCTGGCTGGAGCGACGAGGAATTGGCGCGGCGGATACGTGCCGATCGTGTGGATATTGTCCTCGACTTGGCCGGACACACGGCCGGCAATCGCTTGCTCGCGCTGGCGCGCAAGCCGGCCCCGATTCAAGCCTCGTGGATGGGTTATGTCGGCCCGACCGGAGTCGAGGCCATCGAGTATTTCATTGCCGACTCGGCGCTTGTCAGCGACGAGTTGGTCGAGCATTACGAGCAACGCCCGATTCGCCTGAGTGGCACATCGTGTTGTTATGAGTTGCCGCTCGACGCCCCGGCGGTCGGTCCCTTGCCCGCCCTGGCGAAACGACATGTCACGTTTGGTAGCTTTAACAACCCTGCGAAGGTGACTCCGCAGGTGGTCAAGACCTGGGCCACGATCCTTGCCCAGGTACCGTCATCGCGGCTGATCATGAAGTTTCGCGGACTCGGCGATCCCGAGGCGCATGTGCGTTATCAATCGTTGTTCTTCGACGAAGGAATCGAACCGTCGCGGGTCATCATGCAAGGAGCATCGCCGTTTCGCGAGATGCTCGATCCGTATCAGTCGCAAGTCGATATTGCGCTCGACCCCTTTCCGTACAACGGCGGCACGACGACCATGCTCGCGCTGTGGATGGGAGTGCCGGTGGTCACGTGCCCTGGCGAGACCGTGGCCGCGCGGCAGTCTTGGGCCGTACTGCGCGCCTTGCAGTTGCCGGAACTCTCGGCGACCGACCTCGACGACTACGTGGCCCGCGCCGTGGCGTTGGCCAACGATCTGCCGCGGCTCGCCGAGTTGCGTGGCTCATTGCGTGAGCGGTTCCTTAAGTCGCGGTTGACTGACGGCGCGCAGGTCTCTCGTGAGTGGCTCGCGGCCTTGCGCGACGTTTGGCGAGAGTGGTGTCACAAGCAACCGAATCGAACCGGCTCGGGTGAGCAATGAGCAACGCTGAACGGATCTACGTGTTTATCTCGGCCGAGGATTGGGAGCGTGTCCAGCAGCAAGGGGAGTACGGTCCACCAAGCTTAGCCAAGGAAGGTTTCATCCATGCCTCGCCTCGCGGGCAGCTTGATCGCGTGGCCAACAAATTCTATCGCCATGTTGCCGACGTGCGGCTCTTGCACATCGAACCAGCTCGGGTACGGTCTGAGATCCGCTGGGAGAACGCGACCGGTGGCCTGTACCCGCATATTTATGGGCCATTGAATGCGGATGCCGTGGTGCGAGTGACCCCGGTCGAGCGAGCGGCCGACGGCACGCTCACCCCGGAAGTTGGGCTCGACGACCCCGCTTAGACTGCTTGGCAGTCTTGGTGAGAATTTCCTGGATGGCAGAATGCCCCCCGTCGTCTAAAATAGAAACGAGTGAGGGGTCACCTTTCGTACCGAGGCGTTCGCCGCACGTTCATGTCGCTCGAATGGTATTGCCGACTTGATGTCCACGAGCTGGGCCCGCTGAGCGCGGCCGCGCTGCGAGAATTGGCCAGGTCGGGCTACTTGCGCCCCGAGCACCAAGTTCGTCGCGGCACGACAGGCTCGTGGATCGTGGCGCGACGGGTCAAGAACTTATTTCGACTGGGGCTACGCTGGCCCGCGCCGCTCGGGTTTCTCGACCGCTTTGTGCCAGGTCCGACGCCACGGGCGTGGCGCGTGGCATGTACGCTGGGATTGCTCAGCATCACAGCCGGCTATTGGTCGGCCACTTGGAATTATGCCCCCTCGCGGCCTCTGCTCGCCAGACAATCGACGAGCCCGCGCGCAGTACCTGCCCCCGCCATCGTGAGCAAGCCGCCTACATCCGCGCCGGTTCGTGTGCCGCCGCCGGTCATCACACAAAGCAAACCCATTGTGCCGGTGGCTATTTCACCGCCGGTCACGATCGCTCCACTGATTCCGACACCATCACCGCCGCCGACTCCTACCACGATCGTGGCTGCAACTCCCGCAGCGCCCCCATCTCCGACGCGCAAAGGAGGCTTACTCGACTCAGCCGAGCTTGTGCGAGCCCCCGTCCCGGCCAGCAAGAGTCGCCTGTTCGACTCGTCAGCCGTGAACAAGGCTTCCGTCCCGGCGGCGACACCTCAGCCGTAACAAGGACTCTGGCGGATGACGATACGCGGCGTGATTTTTGATCTCGACGGCACGCTCGTCGACTCGGGGTTGGATTTCGACGCCATGCGGGTCGAGATGGAATTGCCTGTTGGAGCCAGCATCCTCGAAGCGATCGAAGCGATGAACGAGCCACGGGCGACGCACTGTCGAACAATTCTCGCCCAGCATGAGCAACTGGGGGTCGAACGCTCGCGTCTGATGCACGGCGTGACCGAGTTGCTCGCGACCTTGCACGCGCGACAGATCCCCACGGCGATTCTGACTCGCAACAGTCGGCAGTCGGCCCTGGCCACGCTCGCTCGACTGAACTTGAGTTTTGAGTTGGTGCTTGCACGCGAGGACGCGCCAGCCAAGCCCGACCCGGCTGCCATCTTGATAATCTGCCACACGTGGCAACTCAGGCCGCACGAGGTGGCGATCGTCGGTGACTACAAATTCGATCTGCAAGCCGGTCGCCGGGCCGGCAGTCGCACGGTGCTGTATACAGCCGGTCGCGAGTTGCGACACCTGCCGTGGACCGTAGACGCCGATGTGTGGCTGGAGTGCTTTACTCGCAGCGAGCCGCTGCTAGCAATGCTGGTGGGCGATTAAAATTCATCTGCGGAGTGCTCTAGGGGCGAGCCGCACGGCTCGTTACAATCCCGCCCCTCGTGTGACTTATCCAGCGTTGACCGAACAGGGAGGTTCGGATGTTGAATTGGCGGGCGATGCTTGTGACTTGCGGCGGTTTTGGCCTGCTGACCTCGACGGCCTGGGGACAATTTGCGCCACCGGCGAATCCGGCGCCCCCGCCGAGTAAACCTGTCGCGCCTAGTTTTGCACCTCCGACAGGGCCTCCTCCCGTTCAGTACGCGCCCCCCGCGACACAGCCGCCAACCAGCGTTGGCCCCTACGCGCCACAAAGTGGCCCGGTCGCTCCGGTTCCTGGGGTTGGTCAACCGCCCGTCGCCACGCCAGCCGAACAGGCCATCCGCCAGCCATTCATGTTGACGCCGGCCGAGGAGCAAACCCTCGACCAGTTGTTGCGCGCCTGGGAACAACACAGCGGCAACGTCAATACCTTCAGCGCGAAATTTACGCTCTTCGAGTACGATGCCAACTGGGGGCCCTCGAACATTCCCAAGCGCAAATGCCTGGGCGAGATTCGCTACGCCAAGCCCGACAAAGGCTTCTACCAAGTCAGCGACATTCAGAATGCCGGACCGAATGGCGAGTTCTCGCCATCGAAGGACCCGGGCGAGAAGTGGATCTGCGACGGCAACGCGGTCTTCGAGTACAACCCGACCAAGAAGCAGATGATCGAGCATCGTCTGCCACCCGAGTTGCGAGGCAAGGCGATCAGCGATGGGCCGTTGCCCTTCGTGTTCGGTGTCGAGATGGCAAAGCTCAAAGCTCGCTACTGGTTGCGGATCATCACGCCTCCCGAGCACGCCGCGAAGAGCGTCTGGCTGGAAGCGTACCCGAAGCAGCGCAGTGACGCCGCGAACTACCAGAAGATCGAGATCATCCTGAACACGCAGGATCTCATGCCCCAGGCGGTGCAGGTGTTCTTGCCGAACAACGGGCCGTCCAAGAAGGTCAGCAACGTCTACATGTTTGCTGACATTCGCCGCAATGCGATCCTCGGCCAACTGGGGAACTTCCTGACCGTGTTCGTGCGGCCCGACGTTCCCTTCGGCTGGCAGCATGTCATCGACGACCCGCTGGCCGCGCAAGGAGCCAGCTTGCCCAACGCGCCTGGCAGCCCGCCGGCGGTCATTCGCCAGTAATCAACCCGACGGATCAACTCGACGAGGCGGCGACCTCGACGTCGTCGGCAGCGTTCGACTTGTCGGCGAGTTGTGCATCGACTCGCCTGGCTTTCAATCGCTGAATGGCTTGTCGCGCGTGTTGTGACACTCGATAGGCCATAAACATGAGCCGACTCATGGGCCGCGCGGTAGCAAGCGCTATGCGGCCCATCGTGTAACGACCGTTGCTCCACCGCAGCGTCGCATCCGACTCGGGCCCCCAGAAGTCGACCTGCTGGACGTCTCCCTCGTCGAAGCTGTGTTCAAAGAGCTGCGATCGTAACAACTGGCTCGGGCACAACGACGAGAACGATTCGTCGTAGCCGACCTTGGGAGTGAAATAGACCCCCTTGGCCAGGTAACCGTACTCAAACGCGATGGGCTCTCCGTTCAACTCGAGGAAGACGAGGCGCAGCTGCCCCCAATGCGCGAGTTGTTCGGCCTGCTGTGTGAAGTAGGCCAACATGCCCGGCGTGCGGACGACACTCGTCCCTTCGCGTCCTTTCCAACTCCGGTCTTCAACGGCGAACCCACGCTCCAACAGCGCCGCGAGTTGCTCGCGCGGCGGACTGTCGATCACGTGCAGCGAAAGCTTGCCCGCCGCATCGGCTCGGCGCTGAGCCTTGCGTAAATAGCGACGGTGATTGCCGCTGGCCTGCGCCATGAACTCGCTCCATTCACCTCGCAGCGTCAAACGCCCGACGCCGTAATGTGTTTGCTCAGCATGCGCGAGCGCCGCGCGGTCGACCGCGGAGCGAAATGCTTGCCAGCGGGCAGAATCGAGTTCGACCGGCGAGAGTCGCAACAAGCTGCATGGCAATTGCCCCAATTGCTGCATCAGGCTATCCAATGCCGCCTCTTGGACCGCTGGATCGACGAGCAAATCGCCACAAATTGACCACGGATTGCTGGGCATTTCGGCGATCGTCACCCCAGGGGCGACACGTCGCTCGACGAGCGGCAGTGCCGCCACCAGCTCGCGCCCCTGACGAACGGCCAAGACCCGCAGCGCGGCGCGTGGCGCAAAGTGCTCGCACCACTGTGCGACGCTCTCGGCCCGCGATAAGGGCAGGCAGCTCTCGCTGCGTTGCCACAGATCGTCCCAGGCACCGGCCCAAGCCCTTAACTGCTCACTCGACCGCCAGACTTCACTAACATACGCGCTCATCGAACCGCTCCGCACCCGAGGGACTGTTCGTCAACTGTACCTCACGGCTGACGAGTCCTCGCGGCAACGACGAGTCATTCTGGCAACATCACCGAAACAGCGACGTTGCCTTTTAGCAACAACCGGGCCGACGAATATCAATCATTCATCACTATTTATCAGCCATTAAGTCCTT
>CAYLYE010000097.1:4031-21613 GCA_964387325.1 uncultured Planctomycetaceae bacterium | reverse complement strand
CCCCCTTGGCGCCCGACTCGTAGAGCACTTTGCTCATGGCGTGTGAGGCGTGTTCGAGTTCACCGATGGCCGACTTGATCGCTTGCACGTCGTCACCCTTGGCCGCCTCGCGGCACTTGGCGATCGACGACTCCAGTGGCGCTTTATCCTTGTCGCTCAATTTGTCGGCATGTTCCTTGATGAGCTTTTCCATTTGGAAGCACTTCGAGTCAGCTTCGTTGCGTGCCTCGGCAAGTTCGCGTTTGCGCTTGTCGTCGGTGGCATGCGACTCGGCGTCCTTGCGCATCCGTTCGATCTCGGCTTCGCTCAGGCCGCTCGATTGTTGAATCTTGACCTGATGCTCCTTGCCAGTGCCCAGGTCTTTGGCCGAGACGTTGAGGATGCCGTTGGCGTCGATGTCGAACTTGACTTCGATCTGCGGCACGCCGCGTGGTGCCGAGCCGATTCCTTCCAGGTTGAACTGGTCGAGCAACCGGTTATCGCCGGCCATTTCGCGCTCGCCTTGGTAGACCTTGACGGTCACGGCGGTCTGGTTGTCGTCGGCGGTGCTAAAAACCTGCTTGCGTTCACAGGGGACCGTGGTGTTGCGTTCGACGAGTTTGGTCATGATGCCGCCGAGGGTTTCAATGCCCAGCGACAGCGGCGTGACGTCGAGCAGCAGCACGTCGGTCACTTCGCCGGCGAGCACGCCCCCTTGAATGGCCGCGCCGATGGCGACGACTTCGTCGGGGTTCACTCCCTTGTGGGGCTCTTTATTGAACACCTTCTTGACGAGTTCGACCACCTTGGGGATGCGCGTCGATCCGCCGACCAGCACGACCTCGTCGATTTGGCTCGGTTGGAGTTTGGCGTCCTTGAGCGCTTGCAGCACCGGTCCACGGCAACGCTCGATGAGTGCGTCGGAGAGTTGCTCGAATTTGCTCCGCGAGATGTTCATCTGCAAGTGCTTCGGACCGCTCGCATCGGCCGTGATGAACGGCAGATTGATATCGGTCGAAGCCTGGGTGCTGAGTTCTTTCTTGGCTTTTTCGCACGCCTCTTGCAAGCGTTGCAATGCCATGGTGTCTTTGCGCAGGTCGATGCCGTTCTCTTTCTTGAACTCGTCGGCCACGAAGTTGATCAGCGTTTGATCGAAGTCGTCGCCGCCGAGGTGCGTGTCTCCGTTGGTGCTGATCACTTGAAACACACCGTCGCTCGAGACGTCGAGCACCGAGACGTCGAACGTGCCGCCACCCAAGTCGAAGACGACGATTTTTTCGTCTTTCTTGTTTTCGAGTCCATAGGCCATCGCGGCCGCGGTGGGTTCGTTGATGATGCGCATCACTTCGAGGCCGGCGATTTGACCAGCATCTTTCGTTGCTTGACGCTGCGCATCGTTGAAGTAGGCGGGGACCGTGATGACGGCCTTGTTGATCTTATGGCCGAGATACGACTCGGCGGCTTCCTTGAGCTTGCGGAGCACCTTGGCCGAGATCTCGGGCGGAGTTGTTTGCTTGTCGCCGATTTGGACTTTGACGTACTCGTCGGCAGCGCCGACGACTTTGTAGGGCACCATCTTCTCTTCGCCGGTCACCTCGTTGTGCCGCCGGCCCATGAACCGCTTGATCGAATAGATCGTGCGGGTGGGGTTGGTGACCGCTTGCCGCTTGGCCGGTTCGCCGACGAGGGTCTCGCCTTTGTCGTTAAAAGCGACAACGCTCGGCGTGAGCCGATTGCCGTCCTGGTTCGCGATGACCTTGACTTCGCTTCCTTCCATGACGGCGACCACCGAGTTGGTTGTCCCCAGGTCGATGCCGATGATCTTTTCACCTTTGGCCATTGCGAACGCTCCTTAAAACTTGTGCTACACGGGCGAAAATGCCCAATTTGATTTGAAAGACGTGTTCAGACATGCTGGCCGCATCGCCGACTCGATCGTTCGATCCGCGTGGGGTCGATTCGTTGGAGTTGGCTGACCTGAGACCACGTTCTCTTCTTCAAGCAAAGGCTATGCCAGCTCAAAATGATTTGACGTACAGCGTCGCAAGTGTAATGTTGGTATATGCTTGTGATGTAAGTTTATGCCCGGATAAAAACATCTGTAAAAGCATGGTCCGCTGGGGCTGCCAAATTGGCAGCCGTGCAGTGAGGGCCGGGGAGGTCGCTCTGTGGTGGAGCTGGTTTTCTTGACACTGAGGGTGCCCACTAGTACAAGGTGACCTCGCACCGATTAGGCTAGAGCAAGACGCGTTGATTCACTCCTCTCGATTGATTTAGGACCGCATCGATGGCCAAAGAGCCACAGCGCGCAAGAGAACGTAAAGCCCCGGGTGCGACCGTATCGCGGGGCGAACTTGAACGCCTCGACCGCGAACTGTTCAAGCTGCTCAATTTGCGTGCCAAGCTGACGATCAAACAGGCCGACGCCGAGTCGCGCAGTCAGACCGTTACTCCGGTTGAGTTTGAGCAGTTGCGGCAGCGGATCGTCGAGCAAAACAAGGGGCCACTGTCGAGCGAGGCGTTGCAAGCCATCTATCGCGAATTACTTGGCGCGGTGAGTCACTTGCGGCATCCCCGGCGAGTGGCCTTTCTGGGCCCCCTCTACAGCTACAGTCATGTCGCCACGCTCAAGCACTTTGGGACGAGCCTGGAGATGGTGCCGGTCGGAACCATTGCGGCCGTGTTTGAAGAGGTAGCGCGCGGTCACGCTCAATACGGTGTGGTGCCGATCGAGAACTCGACCGACGGGCGAATAGCCGACACGCTCGACATGTTACTCGGCTGAGTGTGAAAATCTGCGCCGAGGTGCCGCTCGAAATTCATCACAATCTGCTCGCGATGTGCAGCCGCAGCGAGGTCTCCGAGGTCTACAGTAAACCCCAGGCGATTTCACAATGTCGGCACTGGCTGAGCAGACACTTGCCGTCGGCCCGACTGATCGAGGTCACTAGCACGACGGTTGCAGCCGAGTTGGCGCGCGAGAAACCCGGCGCGGCGGCCATCGCCAGTGTCCAGGCTGGCGTGCACTACGGACTCAGCGTGTTGGCCGAGAGCATCGAGGACAACGCGGGCAATGTGACCCGGTTCGTCATTATCAGCCATGAGGCGGCGGAGCGCACGGGACACGACCGCACGCTGCTGATGTTCGAGGTGGAGCATCGACCGGGTGGACTGGCGGACGCGATCAACGTATTTAAGAAGCAGCGGCTCAATATGACGTGGATCGAGTCGTTTCCGATCGCCGGCAGCGACGGCCGGTATATGTTCTTCATTGAATTCGACGGCCACGCCACCGATGCCAAGGCGCGCCGGGCCATCGAGCTGCTCGAACGACGTTGCCTGCGACTGGAAGTGCTCGGCTGCTGCCCACGTGGCTTGCCGCTGGGTTAGCTTTCGTAGCGAATTTCGAGGATCTCGAATTTCATCGTGCCGCGGGGCACGGCGATCTCGACCTTGTCGCCGACTTTGTGGCCGACCAACCCCTGGGCGAGTGGGCTGGTGATGAGGATTTTGCCGCTGTCGTAGTCTTCGTCCCCCGCGCCGACGAGCGTCATCTCTTCGCGATCGCCGAAGTCCAAGTCTTTTACGACGACCGTGCATCCGAAGGCGATTTCATCTTTAGGCATGGATGCCACATCAACAATCCGAGCGCGGCTCAGCTTGTCGCGTAAGAGGTTGATCTTGGCCTGCAACATCCCTTGGCTCTCACGCGCGCCGTGGTACTCGGCGTTCTCGCGCAGGTCCCCCTCGGCGCGGGCTTCGGCGATGCGCTTGGCGATTGCCGGCATCTCGATGTCTTCCATGTGTTGCAATTCGGCCTTGAGTTTTTCGTAGCCGCTCTGGCTCATGGGGATCATCTCGGCCATTGGACGCACTCCAGGAAATACTCAGCTTGTGTAACGAAACGCGGCCTCCGTTTGGGGAGGCCGGCGCGATTAGATGATGTCAATTACGAAGCTATTCTGAGGTGCCAGAGGCTCGCTGTAAAGACGAGTCGCAGCACAGAACGCTTTGGTTACTTACGTTTACCCGGTGAGCGATCCTCGGGCAGGTACAGGAGTCGCCCGCATGATTGGCAGGTCACGACCTTGCTGACGAGCAGATTGTTGAACATATTGGCGGTGATGACATGGTAGCAACCGCCACAGTTTTCCCCTTCGACGACCGCCATCGATTCGCTGCCGCGTGATCGGGCCGCTCGCACGTAAAGTTCTTGAAAATCAGCCGGCAGATTTTGTTCGGCCACTTTGAGTTCGGCTTCCAGTCGATTGACATCGCCGATCAATGATTCGTACTGCGACTCGACGGCCAGTCGGGTTTTGGCGAGTTCTTCCTTGGCTTTGACGACGCGCTGCTCGGCCTCGGTGATGAGCTTCGTGAATCCGTCGAGTTTCTCGAGCGATTCCAGGATTTCATCTTGCAAGACGCTGTTGGCCATGTCGTCGGCCGCGATTTGGTCTTTGAGGGCCTGATATTCGCGGTTGCTCTGAGCCGCCATCAGTTTGGCGTTGAGTTCTCTCAGTTTGGACTCGCCCGACTTGAGCAGCAGTTGCTTTTGATCGCTGGCCACGCGAGCCGCCTTTTGCTCGGCCTTGATTTGGGCCGTTTCGGCATCGAGCTTTGTGACGGCTGCTTCTTTAGCCTTGAGCTGCTTGGGTCCGCCATCGAGCCGTTCGCGCAGATCGCCTAATTGGATATGAATGCGATGTAATTCACGCAGCACGCTACCAGGATCACTCATCGGTTCCCCCTACGCCGTCGTCAAAGGTCTTGCTGGACAAGCTCCATTGTACGTCGGTATGGATAAAAAAACCGCTGGCCTTTTTTGGCCAGCGGTATGAGTCTTATCCGCATCAGGCTTAACTAGCAAGCCCTTCGAGGAATCCCTCGAGTTGCTTGCTGCGGACCGGATGCTGAAGTTTACGGACCGCTTTGGCTTCGATTTGGCGAACCCGTTCGCGGGTTACCTTGAAGATCCGGCCGACCTCTTCGAGCGTATAGGTGTAACCATCTCCCAGGCCGTAACGGAGCCGAATGATCTCCCGTTCGCGGTAGGTGAGGGTTTTTAGCAACGCTTCGATCTTCTCGCGGAGCAAGCCTTGTGAGGCACTGCTCAACGGGCTGGCGGTGCCGGCGTCCTCGATAAATTCGCCGAATGCCGTGTCTTCGCTCTCGCCAACCGGTCGATCGAGGCTAACCGGGTGACGGCCAATATTGAGCACGCGACGGGTTTCCTCGACGCTCAGTTCGGCGGCGACCGCTGTTTCTTCGACGGTCGGTTCACGACCCAACTGTTGTTGCAAATGCTTCGAGACATTGCGTAGCTTCGAGAGCACGTCGATCATGTGAACCGGAATACGAATCGTGCGGGCTTGGTCAGCAATCGCGCGCGTGATCGCTTGGCGGATCCACCACGTGGCGTAGGTGCTGAATTTGAAGCCGCGGCGATACTCGTACTTGTCGACCGCGCGCATCAGGCCGGTATTACCTTCCTGAATGAGGTCGAGAAAGCTCAAGCCACGATTGCGATACTTTTTAGCAATCGAGACGACCAACCGCAGGTTGCCGCCGCTTAGTTCGCGTTTGGCGTGCTCGTAGTCGCGATACTGTACGACCAGCCGCTCGCAACGGCGGCGCAGGCCGCCCGGCGTTTCGAGGGTGGTGAGCATGCAATCGCGAAGTTCTTTGCGCAAGTTGGCGCGATCGTCTTTGCCGCCACCGGTGGCATCAAGTTCCGCGATCTTGCGTTGCAACTTGTCCATACGATCGGCCAGATCGTTGAGCTGCCGCATGAGCGGATGCACCCGTCGGGTGCGGAGGCTCAACTCTTCGACGAGTGTCAGCAGCTTTTTACGGCGCGCGAGAAAGCGTCGCTTGATTTGCGTGCGCTGTGGCTCGGCCGTTTTTCGTGAGATAATTACCCGGAAGTCGCGACGATTGGCCGTCATCAAGAACTCAAGGGTCTTGAGATTGTGTGGCATCCGCGACTGAATTTGTTCTTTCGTCAATTGCTCGGTCAGCGAGACCTTGATCGTGCGATCGAAGGGGAGAATGCCCTTGTGGACTTTCATGAGCGTTTCGACCGTGGCCGTCATGGCCATGTCGCAGGCGAGCAGCGTGCGGCGGAACCGGCCGCGCGTCATTTCGATGCGTTTGGCGAGGGCGATTTCCTGATCGCGCGTGAGCAGCGGGATCTCGGCCATCTGCGTCAGGTACATGCGGACCGGATCGTCGCTCCAGCGGCCAGGCTCATCGGCGGCCGAGCGTGTCGGTTCGGTGTGCGAATCGTCTTCGAGCATCTCGACGCTGGGCATGTGCCCTTCGCGGGCATCGCCATCCGTGAGCTCGGTGACTTGGGTCGGTCGTAATTCGGGCTCGGGCGGTTCGCTGACGACCTCGATGCCCTGTTCCTCGAGCGAGGTGAGCAACGCGTCGAGCTTGTCGGCCTGCACGGCTTCGTCGGGCAAGAATTCATTGACCTGGTCAAACGTCAGAAAACCCTGACTCTTGCCGGTCTCGATGAGTTCTTGGAGGTCTTTTTCTGAATAGTCCACGAGTCCTCCTGTTGGCGCCGAACGGCGCGCTAGCAACGTCCATGATTATGGTCAGCGACTTACCAATAGTTCAATAGAAACTCGTAGCCACCTTCCATTTCGACAGGCACCTACCCATCCGTGGGTAGGGAAATCCCCTGCCGACTTCGTTCTCGCTCGATCGCTTGTCGTAACAACAAATCGCTCGGAGTCGCGGGGGACTCTAACGATGTATCCGCCCTGCGGAGGGGCAATGACACGCTTTGCTGCACTAAGGAATCGAGCAAGTCACGTAGTTCTTGTTCCGCGCTCGAACGATTGATCGCCCGATGCTCCTCGTCCAAATCGACCAGCAGACTCTTCATGTCCGGGTCGTCGAACTCGAGCATCAATCGTGCAAACGTGGGGGGGTGACCCTCGTCGGCCAGCGCGCAACTGCGTGCAAACAGCACACGGCGACGCGGACATACGAGTTGGTCAGCTGATAATTGTTCGCGAGCCTGCGGAAGAAATTCGGGCCAAGTGAGCAGAATTTCCAATAGCCAGCGCTCGGCGGTCTCTCGCCTCGCCTCGACTTTGACGGGCACAGGCGCGTCCGGTTCGGTACCGCGAGGTCGAGAGCTGCTGCGGCGCTGCTCGTTGAGTCGGCGACGCAAAATCTCTTCCGAAACGCCTGCCCGACGGGATAAACGAGTCAATATTTGGGCTTCTTTGAGCTGCACGGCACTCGACGCCAGACCCTGTGGCCGAGGAGCTTTGGCCAGCGTGGCCAGGATTTGCTCGACTGCTCGATTGACCGCATGCAGGTCGTCGCCCAGTTCGTGGGTGAGTGTGCGAAACTTGTGTTCTAGGGCGTCGACCGCCCCCGTGAGTTGCTCCTCGAAAGCGGCACTGCCGTGCTGGAGCAAGTAGTCGGCCGGGTCGAGCTCGTCGGGCAACGTGAGGATGCGCAGGTCCATGTCGGCCGCGACGAATAACTCGAGCACTTCGTCGGTGCGTCGTCGGCCGGCTTCGTCGCCGTCGAGGATGAGCACGATGCGATCAACAAACCGGCGCAAGAGGCGAATATGCCGCTCGCCCAAGGCGGTGCCGAGTACAGCGACCGCGTTGGTGAAGCCGAACTGGTGCGCAATGATGACGTCGGTGTAGCCTTCCATCACCAGCGCGGTGCCTGACTTGCTGAGCGTATCTTTTGCCAGATCGAGCCCGTAGAGCAACCCGCTCTTGGAAAACAACGGAGTTTCCGGCGAGTTCACATACTTCGCGGCATTGGGGTCATCGGTGCCCGGCAGCACGCGGCCGCCGAGCCCGACGGGGCGGGCTTGGGGATCGTGAATCGAGAACAAGACCCGGCCTTTGAAGCGATCGTAGTAACCGTTGCCACTGCGACGCTGGCCGATGAGGCCCACTTGTTCGAGCAGTTGCGACGAGAAACGCGTTTGCCGGGCATGCTGCTGAATCCAGTCCCAGGAGTCGGGGGCAACCCCCAGCCGGAAACGACGCACACTCGCCTCGCTAATGCCCCGCTCGGTCAGGTAGTTGCGGGCCTTGTCCCCCTCGGCGGTGAACAGCGCATCGTGGTATTGCTGCTCGGCCCAAGCCATGGCCTGATATAGAGTTCGCTTGACTTCCAGTTCATCAGGGTTGCCCGCGAGACCGTGTTTGGGAAGCACAATACCGGCCCGTTCGGCGAGCATCGCCAGGGCCTCGGCGAAGCTGACCCCCTCGTACTTCATGACGAAGCTAAAGACATCGCCGCCAATATCGCAAACCCAGCATTTGAACGATTGGCGATCCGGGTTGACCGTGAGGCTGGGGCGCGAGTCGTCGTGCCAGGGGCAGAGCGCCTTGTAGGCCCGGCCTTCGCGCCGTAAAGGCAGATAGTGCCCCACGAGGTCGACGATATCGACCGCCTGTCGCACCTGTTCCTTGGCATCGAACGAATTTGGGGCCACCGGCCGCTCCTGCGTTGCGGGTCCGTCGGGCGGCTTCCGTGCCGGCGACGATACGCGTGAGTGCGGGGATCAAAGTTCAGTTTCGTCTGAACCTCGTCTGTCGTTACAACCGGCGTCGCTGCGGGGCGACTCGGGATGCCGATTGTAACGGGCCGGGGATTATAGGGATGGTTTCCCAGTGGGTCAATCTCGTCTCGCCAAGTAGCGAAACCGACGGTCGCGTCGTAAGTCAATATTGTGCAATGGCTTGTGAATTCGATGCCGATTGGCCTTCGGGCCTGTGAAGTGCTTTTGCTTTGAAATGACGTTTTTCGTCGAGCTAGTCGTGCTTGGTCCAGGGTAGGCATCCAACGTGGCTAGTTGGGTCAAGGGAGCCCCCAAGAATGCTTGGCCAGATTTTACCGAATGCATTTTTGTTGCGGTGGTTACGTCGCACGACTAATATGCAAAAGATTAGCCTTTGTGCCGATTGCATGCTTCGCTGGGACGCAGGCCGCGCTGGTTGCAAAGGTGGGAAACGACGGGTGTTAGGTTAAATACGCGACGTTTTCCGGCAAGTTGGACATCGTTGGATTGGCTTCGATTTGGAGAGGCGCGTTTTTTGCTCAGGTCCGGTTGAGGAACACGTTTTCCTCATGGGACTTGTGGTGAAAATTTGCTCGAAGCAAGCCGGCGGTTGGCTGACTTGTGGCTTTTAAAAGCGTTCGGCAACACACGTTCGTTGAAGGCATCTCATCTTTGGCCAGAAACGATCGAGTGGGCGTCCGCAGAGGTAGTCACTACCGCTTGCATGTGATGAAGTTCGTTTCGTAATCCAGAAGGACATCGCTCGTGCGCAGCACATTCTGGGATGTTGTAAAACGTTGGTTTGGGAAGCGTCGCAAATCGTCGCGATGCAAAAACTCGGCACTGACCACACGGCTCGATCTGCAGCCGCTCGAAGAGCGGCGGTTGATGGCGATTCGTGTCTGGACGGGGCTGGGGGCCGATACCAACTGGTCGACGGCCGCAAACTGGTCCGCCAGTATCAAGCCCGTCGTAGGCGACGATCTCGTGTTTCCAGCGGGGCCCGTGCAGACCAACTCCAATAACGATCTCGCGGCCGGTACGCGGATCAACACCCTGCGCATCGGCGGCAGCGGCTACAACATCACCGGCAACAACATTAGCCTCTACGGCGGTCTCACGGCCAATTACACGACCGGGTCGTCCAGCGTCGCGAACTCGATCACCTTGGTTAACGCGCAAACCTTCGTCGTCGCCAACTCGGCCGCGTCTCTCACGCTGTCCGGTACCGTTGACACCGCGAATCTGATCGGCACCACCAACCTCCTGGGCACCGCGACCATCACGGGCTTGGGCACCTCGGCACTCACGATCGATGGCTCCGGTACGCTGATCGAAGCGCCTGGTGGCGTGATCGCCGGTGACGGGAGTATCACAAAATTGGGTGACGGCACCGCGTTCTTTCAAGGCACCAATTCATTCACCGGCGTGGTCGATATTCGTCAGGGTATCGTAAAAATCAGCAACTCTGCGGCGCTCGGCAACACCGATGGCTTCACGCAGGTTACTAGCGGTGCGTCATTGCAACTTCAAGGCAGCATCAACGTCAACGAACCCCTCTCGATTCGCGACGGTGGCATCGGCTTCGGTTCAGGCAATAGCCCCAGCGGCATGGGTGCGCTCAACAGTCTCGCGGGCTCGAATGCCTGGAACGGTGGCATTGAGTTGGCCTCGACGGCTGCGATCTCGGTTGAGTCCGGTACGCTCGATGTCGGTGGCGTGATCAGCGCGCCAATCTCGCAAACTCGCAATTTGGTCAAGCTCGGCGGCGGCACGTTGCGTCTCAGCGGCGCGCAACCCAATCTGTTCACCGGTACAACGACGGTGATCTCTGGCACGTTGCAATTGAACAAGTCCCCCGGTGTAAATGCCATTCCTGGCTCGCTGGTCATTGGCGACATCATCAGCGGCGACAATAACGCTACGGTGCAGTGGCTCAACCATCATCAATTGCCCGAGACCGATTTCTACAGCACCTCGCAGTTGGCGGTCAGCGTGAATCCGTCGGGTGTACTGGACCTCAACGGTTTCACGGACGCGATCGGATTGTTGAACATGTCGACCGGCCCGACGTTCAGCGCCGACGTACAGACGGGTTCCACGGGGCAAATGATCCTGACCGGCACGGTCTCGGTCAACAACAGTGTCACGGCGGGGTCCAGTGGCGTTTCTCCAGCCGCGACGATCACGGGCAATGTCGATCTCGGAACCCTCTACAGTGGCGTGGGTGGCGCGACCCAGGCTCGGCAATTCATCGTCGGTGATTCGCAGACCCCTGATATCGCCGCCGACTTGGTCATTTCGGCGAATGTCACGGGGGGCAACATTCAGTTGGAAAAAATTGGTGTCGGCACGATGCGGTTAAGCGGCTCGAACACCTATACCGGTGCGACCGTTCTGAGCGGCGGGTTCTTGGAACTCGGCGGTAACTCGGCGCTCGGCACGGGTCTGCTCTCGATCCAGGGGGCATCGAACCCCGGATTAATCGCGGTCGGTGGCAATGTCACCTTGCAGAACAATGTTTCACTCGACGGCAACGTCACGCTCTTGGGGAGCAACGACCTGACGTTTAGCGGTTCGACCACGATGACGGGCAATACGAACCACATCATCAATGTGATGAATCCCAATCAGCAGTTGGTGTAGAACTCTGTTCTAACCCAATCATAAATCGGCACATCGAATCTGGTTAAGGGGGGCCGCGGCACGTTGACCCTCGGTGGTCAGAACGCCACCGGCCAATCGAATTATCAAGGGACGACCACGATCAACGCCGATGGTGGCACGTTGCGGTTGGTTGGTTCCAGCGGCACGTTGCTCAACACGCCATCGATCACGGTCGGTCCGAATGCCACGCTATGGTTAGATAACTCGCAAGCCATCGTGGCCGATCGTCTGCAAGACTTCACCTCGCTGACATTGAGCGGCGGTGCCCTTAAATTATCCGGCAATGCCAGTGGTTCGGTCAGCGAGAGTGTCGGCGCGGTGGCGGTCAGCAACGATATCAACGCGACCATCACGGCCGACAGCTTGCTGGGCGCGACGTTGATTTTGAACACGTTGACCCTGGGCAATGTTGGCTCGACGGTGAATTTCGTGGGGAGCCAAGCCGCGTTGTCGATGACGGGTACCAACCGCATCATCGTCGCCAACTCGCCTCCGGCCGCGGTCAACGGTGTCTATCCGCAATTCACCGTGACCGGCCCCAATACGTTTGATCTGGCGACCATTGGCGCCAACAGCATTGGTGCCGCGATCGTTCCCTTGCCAGCGAACGACTACGTCACGGATATCTCGCAGGCCGGGCCCCTGAGCAATGTGCGTATTTCGAGCAATCAAAATGTAACCATCAGCCGAGTGGTCAACTCGTTGCTCATTGATCCGGGAGTCACGCTCGGCGGCACAGGTACCGTGACTGTCGCCACAGGACAGATCGCCTTTGCATCACTAAACCAATCGAACGTAACGTCCAGCATTGCGGGTCCTAATCTCGTGTTGGGTGCGGCAGGACGCATCACCGTTCAAGCCGGCGAAACGGCGACGATCTCCTCGCAGTTGATGGGCATTGGCCAAGCCTTTTACAAGCAGGGCGGCGGCACGTTGGTGCTTCGTGGCGACAATCAACTGACGGCCGGCATCTTTTTGAACCAGGGTGTCCTCAATGTCCAGAGCAGCACGGCGCTGGGTGCCGCGGCCGGTGGCGGCGCGGCACTAAGCTTAACCACGCGTCACAACACGTCACTGGAATTGCAGCAGACCGATCTCGGTCCCGTCAACATCGACACCAAGATCCTGAACCTTCAGGGGACGGGCTTAAACGACTCGGGAGTCTTGCGAAATGTCGCGGGCAATAACACGTGGTTGGGCAACGTGGTGCTCGGCGGCGATATTATCGATCTGACCGGCACACTGGCCGGATTACCTCAGTACACCACGCCAACAACCTTCATCACCACGGCGAGCGGATCGCAGTTGAACCTGTTCGGTATTATCAGCGGTGCTCCTGACCTGGTGAAAATGGGCACAGGCACGCTGGCATATACCGGTATCCAACCCAATACCAATACCGGCACGACGCGCGTCCTGGCCGGCACGTTGCTGCTCAGTAAGCTCCAAGGTTTGAACGCGATCAATACGCCATTGGTCATCGGCATCGATTCGGGCAGTACTCCCGCCGAAGTGCGATTGGCCAATAGCGATCAAATTCTGGACACGGCACTCGTTGAGGTCCGCTCGACAGGCAAGCTCAATCTGGCCGGCTTCTCCGACATGATTGGTAACGTCAATCTGGTCATTGGTGCCAGCGGAGCGGGCATCATCGACATCGGCAGCGGCGGTTGGCTCACGCTCAACGGCAACGTCACCGTCTTTGCTCGCGGCATGGGCAACCCCACCGGGGCTGGTATCCTCAACGGCACACTCGCGTTGCAGCAGTATCAAACGGCCGCGGCTGTTACACGCACTTACAATGTGAACGATGGCGCTTCCGGTGACGACCTCTTGATCACCAGTTCGATCGTCGATGGCAGCGGATTGTCCACCACGGCGGTCACCAAGACCGGCTTCGGCAACATGGTCTACGGCGGCAGCGGATCGAACACCTACATCGGCTTAACGACGGTCAATCAAGGTGAACTCGATCTGGCCAAGTCGGGTGGAACCGCGTTCATGGGCTCGCTCGTCATCGGCGATCAAGTCGCGATCGAGGGGTATGCCAAGAGCGATATCGTTCGCCTGCGAGCGCCCAACCAACTCCCAGATGCTTTGGCGACGCTTGTCATCCATAACACCGGCTGGCTGGACATGAATGGGTTCAGCGACACGTTTGGGACTGCGGACGGTTCGACGGCCATTACCTTGAACTCCGGCGTGTTGAGCATCAACTCGAGCGGCAGTAGCGGCACGTTGACGCTGATCGGCGATGTCACGTCCACCGCAGTACAAAACTCGTCGTTGTTCAACGTGCAAACGCCGCCGCGCATTGAAGGTGGCTCGCTCAGCCTAGGGACCGTGACCCGTTCGATCACCTCGGTCGATAACGTGGGTCTTCCGTATGACCTCATCATCTCGACGAACATTTCCGGTGGTGGCGGCATCAACAAGCTTGGCACGGGCTTGATGCTGTTAACGGGCGACAGCAATTACTCCGGTCCGACGTTCTTCGGCAATGGTCACTTGGCAGTTGGCAGTAACTCGGCGCTCGGCACGGGGTTACTCTACGTTGTGGGTGGCAACAACGTGATTCAGGCAATTGAAGGCTATAACGGTGCCCGCACGATTACGAACAATGCCTTTTTCAATGTCTTTTCGGGAACCGGCTCGCTGATCTTCGTGGGCGGAAATCAGATTGGTGGCGGCGGCAACGACCTGACCTTCAGCGGAGCCATTAACCTCACCGGTGCCGCAGCATTTAATGTTCCATTTGCTGGAGCGGTCGATTTCACGGGCGGCGTCGGCGAACTGTACGCCTCACAAACGCTCAGCAAGACCGGCTTCGGCACCGTGTTTGTTTCGAGCGCTTACACCCCCAGCGGCACTATCACGATCCAGCAGAACGGCGGAACTTTGTCGTTGCGTGACGCTGGAACCGCGGTCAACGTTGGCTCGATCGTCGTGAACCTGGGCGGCACCTTGGAATTGGATAACAACACGGGTGCCAACATCACCAACCGCTTGGTCGATAATCTGAGCTTGACGTTGTCGGGCGGTAACTTCGCCTTCTCCGCCAAGCCTGGAGCCGTGTCGGCCGAAACGATCGGTCCGCTGGTGTTGACGGCGAGCACGTCTTCGATGATCCAAACGTTAGCCTCGACCACACCCGGCTCATTGTCAACGTTGACTTACGGCAACCTGACTCGCAATGCAGCGAGCACGATCATTTTTGCCGGACGCGGGGCCGATATCGGTGGCACCACAGCGTCAAATCAAATTGCCTATACGGTCGCCCCTGCTTTGACCACCAGTGGTGTCTTCCAATTCGGCGCGCTTTACAACTCGAACGGATTCGAGTTCATGACCGCCTCGAGCGGATTTTTGATCCCGCAAACATCCCAATCGACACTCACCGGATCAAGCAACACCACCAACGTCAAGTTGACCAGCAACACGATCTTATCCACGACAGCGACGATGGGTGGCTTGTTGGTCAGCGGCAATCCTACGATCACCTTGGGGGGATCCTTGTTGGCTCCCACGGCAGGTCCTTTCCTGCTCTCGGGTACTCCGACGATCAACTCGCCGGGTGGTCTCGTCTTACCTGCTGATTCTGTAATTATTACGGATCCCTTCGTCACCACCAATGCCACCATTGCCGGGGATATTTCCGGCCCAACCACCAACTTAACTTTTGGCGGTCGCGGCACCGTTGCGCTCTCCGGCAACAATACGTTCACCGCGCCGTTGATGATCAATGACGGCGCGGTGGTTGTCGCCCGATCGACGACGGCCATTGGCGCTGCCGGATCGAACGTGAATGTGAATTACGGTGGACGACTCGATCTTGATCTCGGGGCGGGCAGCTTCCCGATGGTCAACCGGCCGTTAGCGCTCATCGGTCAAGGCGAAGGCAACACCGCCGCGGTTCCGCTGCGTGTCGTGTCGGGGGACATCACTTGGCTCGGCACGGTTTCGATGCTCTCGAATCGGACCGCCATGCGTCAAGAGGCCGGTTCGCGATTGATCATCAGCGGCGTGGTCAGTGGAGCAGCAGGCTTTAACAAACTTGGCCCAGGTGCCTTGCAGTTTGGCGGCGCTAGCAATAACACGTTCTCCGCTCAAAGCAACGTTTGGGAAGGTGCTGTCGAGCTCAATAAAATTGGTGGTGCAAATGCTATCGCCGCCGGGGCACCCCTCTTGGTGGGCGATTTCCTCAGCGGCACCAGCGGCACGGACTCAATCGTTTGGTTGCAGAGCTTTCAAATGGGCAATGCTACCGCTGGAAACGGCACCATCACCCTCAACGGCAATGCACTGCTCGACGTGCGCGGCTTCACCGAGGACTTTGCCCAAGGGGCGGGTAACTCGATCGTCATGAATGTGGGCCCGGCCGCGAGTCCCGTGCTCCGTTCATCGGGCGGTGGAACCGTGATGCTCGGAGCGTTGACAGCTGGGGCGGGTAATGTGGCCGTCGCGGCCATTGCCGGTGGTGCCCCCTCGGCCGCTTCGATTCAGGGTGTTTTAACGCTCAACGATGTTGCCTCGGCCGGGACGCGCGCGATGTTGGTCACAGACACCGCCGCGCTCAATGACCTCGTGATCTCGGCGGTTGTGGCTAACAGTACCGCCGGCTCAACCAATCTCGTCTTTGGTGCGGGTGCGTTAGGAACCGGTCGCTCGGTCTTGGCGGCTGATAGCCCACTCTATACCGGAACGATCGCTGCTACCGCCGGTGAGTTGGCGATTACCTCGTCCAATGCCTTAGGTGCAACTGGCGCCGCGACGATTATTGGTAGCCTCGGTGCGATGCTGCTGCAAGGGACGTTCTCCAGTTTCGAGCCACTCGTCATCGCGGGCGCGGGGATCGTTAACTCCGGTGCGCTGCGCAGTGTTTCCGGAAATAACGCTCTGCTCGGGTCAGTCACCATGACCTCGGCCTCCACCATCGGTGTCCATGCCGGGGCTGACTTGTCCATCGGCGGAGCCATCACGGGTAACTTTACGTTAACCAAAAATCTCGGCGGCGGATTAGAACTCAACGGGACGACAGCCAACACCCTCACCGGCCTGACTCTTCTCGAAGGTGCGCTGCGACTCAATAAGAGTGGTGGTGGAACGATCATGACGACTGCCAGCGGCACACTGACGGTCGGCAACGACGCCGGCGGTGCGGGGGCAGACTTGCTCGTCTCGATGGCTCCGAATCAGTTCCCCGCTGCCAATACGATGAATATTTCCTCGTCCGGCCGGTGGGAACTCAAAGGCAACAACGAAAGCATTACCGGTCTGCTCAATATGACCGCCGGACCAATGAACTCGGCGCAGATCACCTCGACCACGGGCACGCCGACCCTCACCTTTAGCACGGCCCTCAACGCCGTCGCGATCGGAACCACGACCACCACTTCGCCCGGAACGCTCCTTGCCAGTGGGTTGTCGCTCGATCTTGGTTCTGCAACGAGAAACTTTTCGGTCGCCGATTCGCTCCTGCATCTGCGTGAATTACAGATCGACTCCAACATCATCGCCGCGTCTTCTGGTGGGATCAACAAAACCCTCGGCGGGACCTTCTTCGTCTCGCAGGCCAACCCCTTCTACACCGGCAATACCACCATCAACGCCGGCACACTGGCCGTCGGAAATAACAACTCACTTGGTACCGCTGCGGCCACGTTGATCGTCAATGGCGCAGGCAATTTGATGCCAATGGGTGGTCCTGTCACGCTGAGCCAAAACCTCACTTTAAGTAACAATCTTACGATTTTTGGTACCGATAATCTTACGCTGAGTGGACCCATCGTGCAGTTGGGGGCCGGTCGGTCCATTTTCTTCTCGCAAGCTGGCGCTCTGGTTACCTTGGGCAACTCGATCGAACTCAACAACTTCGCAATGACCGTTGCCCCCGGCGGCTTTAACGTGGTTTCTCAAATCAGTGCAGCGATCCAAGATTCAGGGGGAAGCGGATCGCTCGTGAAAAACGGCCTCGGTACCCTGCTCTTATCGAGCAATTCGAGTTCCTATCCCGGCGCGACCACGATCAACGCAGGTATCGTTCGCATCTCGGCGAACAATGCGCTCGGAACTGCGGTTGGATCGACTTCGATCGCTGCGGGGGCATCACTCTTTGTCGACCCCGGTATCGGTGGCGCATTGACCATCAACGAACCGATTTCATTGACAGGGCCTGCCACTGGCTTCCAAGTTCCGATGGGCGCGTTGCGCAATTTGACCGGTAGCAACACGCTCGGCGGCACGATCACCTTGGCGACGGCCACTCAAAACTACGTGCTGGGCGCGGAGACCGGTTCGACGATGGTGCTCACCGGTGCCATTGCGTCGAGTGTTGCCACAGCCAACGTCGTTAAAGCCGGCGGCGGCACCATCGAGTTGCAAG
>CAYLYE010000097.1:0-4021 GCA_964387325.1 uncultured Planctomycetaceae bacterium | reverse complement strand
TCTCCGGTTCCGTCACGGTTCGAGAAGGCACATTACGATTCAATAAATCAGGTGGCGTTGGTTTCGGTACCACTGCGCTGATCGTGGGTGACGATGCCGGCATTGACCGCCTCGAAATCATCGGCGCCAATCAATTCACAGCATCCCCAGCGATCACGATGCAAAGCAGCGGCGTCCTCGACGCCAGCTTGGCGACGGGGACCACCAGCGTGGGGACGCTCAATTTGACCCGCGGCTTGGCCACGTCGTCTACAGTACTAATCGGTTCGGTTGCGGCGCTGAATCTAACCGCTAACGTGAACTTGTTGCAGTTCGGCAACAGCAATGATAATTCTCCCGCAGCGTTAATCGGCGGCAGCACCACGGGCATTTTGAACTCGCCCGCCTCGCGGGTCATCACCGTTGCCGATTCCGTAGCCATCGGCTCGGCGGAAGATTTGACCATCGCCGTGCCCATGACGGGCGTTACCCCGAGCAAGGCGGGCTTCGGTACCCTCGGGCTCACGGCACCCAATAGCTTTGTCGGCGCGTTCACCATCTCGCAAGGTTTTTACACCGCCGGTACGACCCTGTTCGGTGGCGGTGTGGTGCTGCGTGGCAATGGCACACTGAATTCCGCGGCCTCGGGGAATGGCAATAACGTCGTGCTTTCCACGGGCGGATCGCTCATTATCGACAACTCCGGCACCGTGGTCTTGGATCGTGTGAATAACACCGCTACGATCACGTCGTCCGGTGGAACGATCGGATTCATTGTCAACTCGACCTTTGGCGGCAGCGAACAAGTTGGACCCGTCGTGATCAGCGGCAACGCCGACACGACGATCCGATACGTCACCGCCGGGGTCAACAGCGACTTCACGCTGCAATCGCTGACCAGGAACGCGGCGGGGACCGCGACCGTCAAGTTCGTTGGTGTCAATAACGACATCGGTATCGGTAATAAAAATCTCACGATCACCACCACGCCGCTCACGACAGGCTCGGGGGCCGTCACGCCGATCATTCCGTTTGCGACGATTCAAGGCCCGAGCGGGTTCGACCTCGTCGCCGATCAATCGGTTTCAGCCGGATTCCAAGTTGGAGCCTTGCCCAATGTCGGTAGCTACGATGATCCCGACACCACTCCCAACGGCAATTTGAAATTCTCCAGCGTATCCTCCCCCTCGATTTCCAGTGACTACACGGCCAACGCGCTCATTTTTGAAGGCTCCGGTCTGACGGCAGGACAAGCCGGTATCAACCTGGCCGTGGCCCCTGCATCCGGTCCGGCGCTCATCGCCAACTCGGGCACCGGCAACACCATCGCGGCCAATCTATCGTTCTTTACCGAAGCGCAAATGTTTATCGACTCGGGTGATTTAACCATCCAGGCGGTCAGTGGTGGAAATCAAGTCACCAATAAAAACGGCGCCGGGACCCTCTCGATCGCGGGCGCGAGCACTCTCACGGGGCCCTATAACATCAACAACGGTCTCGTAACCACAGGTACAAACGGTGCGTTGGGAGGAACCGGTGCCGTAACTATCGGTTTCGGTGCGAGCCTCGAATTGCAAGGAGGATTTACCTCGCCCGTTAATAAAGCGCTGACGATCAACGGTGTCGGTCTCAACAACAACAGCACCGGTGCGCTGCGCAGTTCTGGTACGAATACTTGGGTCGGCAACGTCACGCTCAACTCGCCGCTCACCGCCATCAATGTCCTCGGCGGCAGCTTGGCAATCACAGGCAGCGTGGCTGGCACGGCAACCACGATGGTCAAATACGGCCCGGGTACCTTGGACTACAGCGGAAATCTGGCCAATACCTTCGCCGGAACAACCGTGGTCAACGAAGGCACGATTTCGCTCAATCGCAGTTTGGTTGCCATTGCGGGTCCGTTGGTCATCGGCGATAGCTCCGGCACAGACACCGTGATCTACGGTTCCAATACTCAAACGGCCATTCAGACCGGTGCGGCAATTGCCACCTCGGCCGCGTTGTCGTTAAGTAACGGTGGTGTGCTGAACCTGAATGGACGCACCGATTACTTCAATACGATCACGATGACCGGTGGCTCGGTCGGCGGTGGTACGATCAATCTTTTGACCTCGATCGTTTACAACCCAGGCTTGCAGGGACGTATTAGCGGCAATATCGCCGCGGGCATTAACCCCACGGCCACCCGTTCGATCAGTGTGCTCGATGGTCCCTTCCTCAACGACTTGGTGATTGACGCCTCGCTGGTCGGATCGTTCCCCATTAATAAGATCGGCGGTTTCACCAACGACAGCGCACTGCTCTTGTCGGGCAATAACGTCGGCTATAACGGCATGATCAACGTCCAGGCCGGTACGCTGGCGATCGGCAATGACAGCGCGCTAGGAAATAGCTCGGTTGCCTTTGTCCCCAGTACGACGGCCGTGATCGTCCGCGCCGAAGGCGGAACCCGTTCGATTAATAATCCGATCATCCTCGCTTCGACGGGCAATCGTCTCGTGCTCGGTGGTCCGAATAATCCTGCCGGCAACGACATTGTTTTCGGCGGCAATGTATATATCCCTGGTGCAACTCCAACCGCAATCCTGCAAGTCGACCCAACGATTCAAGCCACGATCAGCGGGGCGATCGGAGATTTTTCGGTCGGTGTCCCCAGCGGCTTGAACAAGTCCGGAATGGGAACGCTCGTGCTCTCGGGCCCCAACACCTATACCGGCAACACGCTGGTTACCCAAGGTGTATTGCGAGTGACCAACAGTGCCGCATTAGGCGGCACGTTGAATGAGCAGCAGGTCGTCAATCCCACGGCCGCCTCCTTTACGCTTACGCTCAATGGCTCCACGACCGCTTCGTTCAACACAGCCAGTGCGACGATCGTGCAAGATATTCAGAACGGCTTGAATTCACTTGCCACGATTGGTGGTGTATTCGGTTCCGCAACCGTGTCGGCCAGTGGCGCCGGTTTTCTTGTGACGTTCGGTGGCAGTCTGGCAGGCACGAGTTTGCCCTTGATGGCTAGCAATAATGCGAATCTTGTGCAAATCTATGATGGCACCAATACGCAAGTCACCGGCGGCGCCGTGCTCGAATTGGTCGGAGTCAATCTGCCGAACGAAACTCTGGCCGCGATTTCAGCAGGGTTCGGCTACAACAATTCAACTGGCCGGCCCGAGTCGTACACCGGTATCATTCGAGCCGTGGCAGGGACCACAAATACGGTCGGTTCCGGTTCGACTCCCATTGGTTTGACCGCCGCAGCGAACAACTACTTCGGTGTGGATGCCGGCGCCTCACTGGTCATTAACGGTGTGGTCACGGGCGTTACGGCCCCCACGGGAATCACGATCAAAACCGGCACGGGTACGCTGGAACTCGCGGGCAACGCGCCCAATCTTTCCACCGGTGTGACTCAGGTACTCGACGGCACTTTGCGATTGAACAAAGCCGCCGGGTTGACTGCAATCGCCGGCACGACACTCACCATTGGCGATAATGTTGGCGCGTCGAATACCGATGTTCTGCAATTAATGGCGAGTGAGCAGATCGCCGATACGACGGTTGTCAATCTTAGTAACACGGGTCGAATCCTGGGCGATTCGATTTACGCCGCTCGCACGACTGCCGAAGTGCAGCAGATCACAAATACTGCCAACGCCGGGTTCTATCGGTTGGCCTTCGACGGCTTTTCCACGTCCGATTTGGCATTCAATAGCGCACCAGCAGCCGTTCAAGTTGCTCTCAATCGATTGCCTTCAATCGCCAGTAACGGCGGAGTGCTTGTCTCCGGTGCTGCGAATAACTACACCATGGCTTTCCTGAGTACTTCGAATCAACCGCAGATCAAAGTTCTTTCGGGAACTTCCGCGGCATTCGCAGGCGGTACGGTCATGACCACGACGCTGGTCGAGGGTGGTCAAAGCGGGCGCGAAACCTTAGGCGCCTTGAATATCGCAGTTGGGCCGGTCGCCGCGGGCAATGTGCTAATGGATTCCGCCTCGACTCTGCTGCTGACTGGAAACCTAGCGGTTAGCAATGTTGGCGG
>CAYLYE010000096.1:0-21617 GCA_964387325.1 uncultured Planctomycetaceae bacterium | reverse complement strand
GAGCATTGTTCTCCTCCACTCCTCCACTCCTCCACTCCTCCACTCGTCCACTCGTCTCTGTGTCCTCGGTGACTCTGTGGTTAGCTTCTCCGTCGATCGAACAGCGGTGATGGTTCATCGCTCAGGCTGATGGGTCTGCTTATGACCTATTGAGTGGAACTCGTCACGAACGATCCATTCATCTTTTCGCCTCAACTTTTCGCTCGTATCGCACATTATTTCTTGAGCCGATATGTTATCCGTCGGCAGGAAAATGTCTCGTGAGGCTCGCTGGCTTCACTACAGGTGCTACGACCCGCACGATCGTAACTCAGCGGGGTCAAATCACTCCGGGGGCGAGTGAATTTCGGCGCAGATTTCTGGACGCGTCGAGCCCATCGACCTATGTTTCAGATGCGTCTCAAATGAGCCGCAACACCGACGACCGAACTGTCGCCGGCGTCCGTGATACGGTCTCGTCCGCTGGGTTTGCATTCCGGAGCGATTCATGCGTTTGGTTGCTCGTAAACGGTCGCCGCTCACTTCAGCCGTCGTGTGCGGTGTCGTGTTGGGGATCGTTTCGGCAGCGGCGATCGTCGTAGCGACGGAGCCCGACACTCGCCCCTCGACGTCGGCTCCGGCGCTGCATTGGCACTTGGTGACGCTCAACGTCGGTCGACCGGCGCATGCCCTACCGGCACGTGCTTGGCCGACTTTGAGCGCGGTTGACGAATCGTGTTTTGAACTGGGCGGAGCCACGCGACTGCACGGCGACTTCAATGGCGACGGCGCCGTCGAGGCGGCGTTGTTTCTCGACGGACAGTGGTTCATCGACCTGAACGGCAACGATCGTTGGGACCGTGATGACCTGTGGGTTCACTGTGGCACAGCAGGCGACTTGCCCATCACCGGCGATTGGGACGGAGACGGCAAGACGGACATCGGCGTCGTCGGTCGCGCCTGGCTGGGGGATGACGACGCCGTGGCCAACGAGCCCGGGCTCTCCGACGCGGATAATCCCAATCAGCATCCCTCGCGGGTCGCTTCACCGGCTCATCGCAAGCTGGCTCGGGTCGTCGTACATTGCACAGCACGCTCGCTGCCCCAGGCCGTTGTCGTCTCGCATGTCATGACCCTCGGCGAAGTAGGCGATGTGCCCGTCGTGGGAGACTTCAACGGCGATGGTATCGACAACATCGGTGTCTTCCGTCGCGGAGAGTGGCTACTCGACAGTGATGGAGACGGCCGATTCACACGGGCCGATCGACGCATCCAACTGGGCGAAGTCGGCAATGTGCCGTTAGTGGTTGACCTTGACGGAGACGGTATCGTCGAGCTTGGCATTGAACGTCACGACGGTCGTTGGTTCGATCGTCGCCATAACGGCACACTCAGTAAAGTGGCCGATTCGTTATAGAACACCGTCAGATCCACGCGGGGGTTGTGGCCGGAACACTGGCCGACGAACGGTTTCGGGTCCCGTTCGTCGATGTCCACCGGTCACGCCCCCATTTTCTTACGCGGGTGTTCAGCTCGCCTTGAGTTCATCCAACTCGCGGGTCGTGGCGGCAATTTCTGATTCGAGCCGCTTGACCTCTTCCGGCTCGTCCATCTGTTTGCGAGCGCCGGCCAATTGCTGACGAAGCTTTTGCATGCGTTGTTGCAGCAGATCGACTCGCTTCTTCGCCTTCTTATCCATCGACATGTTTAACGGCTCGATCGTGAGGAGTTACGGATGGCCCGATTCGCAAGCGTCGCTGAGGTTACTTGGCCGGCTCGACAACGGCCTCCGCGGCCGGCGCCGATTTGAGCGGACTTCGCTCGCGAACATTCTTCATATAGCCCGAGGTGAAGATGATCGCCACGATGAGCAGCAAATTCAAATTGAGCCACGTCTTGGCATTCTGACGCAATTTCTGTGCGAGACCGCTCCGCCCGGCCAGAATACTGGCCAGGCCAAACACGACGAGCGCCAACAAGAATTTGATCCCAAACAGCATATGATACGGACGCATCAACTGATACGTCTTGATGATGTTACCGAAGTTATAAAGTCCGCTAACGAGCAAGAAGAGGATCGAGATATGCACGAACTTGGCCCAGCGTGAGCGGACCGCCTCATGCATCTTCGATCGCGTATCGCCGGTCAATTCGTCGAGCGCGGGCACAAACGCGAACCGCGCGAATATCATCCCGCCCAAGGCCGTTCCAGCGGCAATTAAATGCAGAGAGCGAAGCACCATGGACAAGATTTGATCGGGACTCACGGTCGGTTCCTAACGCTAGAGGGGAGATGATGAACGGCTTCGCGGTGCTCGCCCAGGGTCGATTCGCAGCGCAAACTACGATAACTGCCGCTGATCGTAGGTCGCTCGGCACGCTTTGTCCAGCCGCTACGAGGCTGTCGTCTGCCGTTTCCATTGTTGAACCAAGGCCAGGGCCGCCTCGTGCGAGTTAATCTCGCCATCGAGTTGGGCACTGCGCAACTGGTCGAGCCAGCGGGCAAAAACAGGCCCCTTGGACACGCCCAGACCAATCAGATCGTGGCCGGTCACCAACGGTGGCGGATTCAACTGCTCGGTCGGCCAGCCCAGTCGTGCCCGACAATAATCGACCGCAGCAAGCGAGCGGTGCTCGGCACGTGCTCGCGCCGCGTGCAACTCAATTAAATCGGCCGCACCAGGGGCGATCAACAATCGCTGAATGATCGACCAGCGAGTCGCGGGCGCATCGTCGAGCGCGCGTGCGTGTTGCAGTAACCAAGCGGTCGCTTGCGACTCATGATTCGATAATCGCCAGCGCTGGGTGACCGCCGCGACGGCCGCGCGCCCAGCGTCGACATGCAAAAGCGACGCTGCCAACGCCAAGGGGACGCTCGGGCTGATGAGCTCATCCAGCACGTTCAGCGTATCCACCCAGGCGGACGGGGCCAAATCGACATGCTGTCGAACCACGTCGAACAGCTCGGGCCATACCGGTTCGAGCTGTTCGCTGTTCGCGAGCAGACGCAGGGCCCGCGATCGAGCCGCAATCACGAGCATCTGACGCATCTCCTGGCCAATCCGCTCGGGACTGACCACCACGACCTGCGGGGCTAATTGGCGCACGGCGGCTAGCGTCGGAGGATCGATTTCAAAGCCAAAACGAGCTGCCATGCGAACGGCGCGTAGCAACCTCAGCTTGTCCTCGCTAAATCGTTCTTTCGGGATGCCAATCGCCCGCACGATGCCCTGCTGCAGATCGTTGACCCCGCCGACGAAATCCAACACGCGGTCCGCGAGTGGATCGAAGAACAGCCCATTGATCGTAAAATCTCGGCGTTGGGCGTCTTCTTCAGGCGTGCTGAAGACGACGGAATCGGGTCGTCGGCCGTCGCTGTAGGTCGTGTCGCGTCGAAAGGTCGCCACCTCGACCGTTCCCTGGGCGGGCGAACCGACCACGGCGATGACGCCGAACGCCGCGCCAATGGCGAGCGTTCGCCGCTTGCCGAACAGATCGCGAATTTGCTCCGGCAAGGCGTTGGTCGCAACGTCATAATCTTTCGGCGTGTGATTGAGCAGTTGATCGCGCACACAGCCCCCCGCCCAATATGCCTGATAGCCACTCTGACGCAGTCGCGTCACAATTTCCAAGGCAAAGGTGCGTTGTTGGATGGGATCAGGCGTCATGACAATCGATGTCACCGCTGCGGGGCTCTTGCTCTGCGAGGCTCACTCGGTACGATACGCTCAGCGTACCAAGTACGGGGCGATGTTCCCAGCCAGAGTAAGTGAGTTGCGATGAGTGTACCGCTGCCGATGGAAACCGACTGTGCCAGCGTGAAGGGGATGCTCGATCGAGGCGAGCCGTTCCTACTACTCGATTGCCGCGAAGCAAGCGAACACGCGCTGGTCAACATTCCGCAGGCCCAATTGCTACCGATGAGTGAGTTGACCGCCCGAGTTAGCGAGTTGGCTGCCTACCAAGACGCGCTGGTCATAATCCATTGCCATCATGGTGGTCGCTCGCTGCGCGTAGCGAACTGGCTGCGACAGCAAGGCTTTGCCAAGGCGCAAAGCATGAAAGGGGGCATCGACGATTGGGCCGTCTCGATTCAGCCCGGATTGCCCCGTTATTAATCAATTAATCGCGACGCCTCAATTCGCCAAGGTCGAAAACGTCCGCGTGCGTCTCGTCCCCGGCATATCTCCCTGTTCGAGGTCGGTGTCAAAGACGCGCGTAACGGTGTTGCCGGCCAAATCCTCGAGCACCTCGTCCACATCGAGCGTGTGGAGCCCCAGTGCCCAGGGCTGATGCGGTATCCAGCGGCATTGGCGCTCATCCGGACCGAGCTCGACACTTCCCGCAAGCGGTTCGCCCCGTGCATTGGTGACCCGCAGCAGCCGTCGAGCCAGGGCATGATCGAGCGCTCGATCGAACGTGATTCGCAGCGGTTCGCTTGTTTGGGACTGCGGCGCGGCTAGTTTCCAATCACCGACCGCAACGCGCGAGTTAACCTCGGCCGTGGCGAGGAACGTCTTGCGCCATGGCGCGGCGAGCGGTTGTCCGCTCGCATCGAGCACCGCGCGATCGATGACCAGCGTGTAGGTTTCTCCTGGCCGTAACACGGGCCCCAGCTCCTCGCGAAGGTTGACCCCCTTTTTGATCCGACCGGGATGAATGAGCAACGTCAACCGCCGACCGTCGTCGCTCCACAAAGACTGCCGCCGCCAAGGATCGTGTACCGCTTGTCCGCTGGAATCGATGAGATGCAGATGATCGAAAATCCCCTCGGTGTCGCGCATCGACGCTGAAAAGTAGAGATAAAACTTCAGCAAGTTCGCCGGCAGCCGATCGCTCGTGGGATACACCCGCTCGACACGTGCTGCGCTCGTCGCCAAATTCTCCGGCACACGATATTCGAGCGCCGGGAGCTTAACCCCTTCGGCGACGACCGTGACTCGATAGACCGCCCCGGGAGCGAGTTGCACGGCCGGCGTCATGCGCAACGTCTGACCAACTCGGACGTAGCTGCTGAACACGGGCAGAGCGCCGCGCCACTGTTCATCGACCCGCACGAGTCGGAGCACATTCGACCCGTCGTCGCTCAACCGCTCGCCAAGTTGCGCCGACACCTGGGGCCCCATCTCCCAAACGATCGTCGGTCGGCGCGCGTCGGCCGCGGCCTCGATCCGCAACGGTACTGGCTCGCCGCCCCTGATGGGGTCGACGAGCCAGCCGAGTCCAAGCAGTATGACGGTCACCGAGCGAATAAACCGCATCGACAGTGTCCTCGTTGACAGCAGGATTACGGCAACACGACCGTTGCCAAATCAAATTGCTTCTCTGCCGCGCCGTTGCGAATCACCAGGGCTCGCTGCGCGTCGAGGCGATCCATGTGAACGACGCCGCCAAACGCATCGACCATCGTGATCGACGGATCGGCCGGGTTCTTAACATCGCGTCGCACGGCCTGCTCGTTAATCTTCCGCTGATCGGCGAGCAACTCGCGATTGAAGCGGCAGGTCCAGTAAGGGGTCGGGCTCAGTGGCGCTCGGGCGTGATGAAAACGGAACGTGTTCACGAGCACCGATGGCTTGCCGTCCTTCTCGTATGAGAACATGTTGAGCGGGCGGTTGCCGCTGCCCAACTCGATCATGCTGATCCCCTTGACCTTCGCGCCGGCTTGCAACTCGGCGAGCGGATACTTGACGATCGGCGTGCAGGAGAACGCGCCGACCACGTACCACTGGCCATTCTCTTCGTAGGGCATGATCGACGACATCGGGGCTTTGGTCTCCCACTTGTTGTGCGCCACGTGGAACGTCTCGGCACTGTACGACTCACCGGTGCTGCTCGCACTCAACGGGCCGGGCACGATCAACAACTTCGAGGCGAACTCCTCGTTGGCGCGAGCCGCGGCCACGAGCCGATCGTTGGCCCAAGCCAAGTCGGTGATGCGCATCGATGGGGCCCCCTTGTCGTCGCGCGGCAAACCGACACGCACATGCGGCACCGTGTCGAGCGCGAGCAAGCCGAGCTTGCCGGCGGGATCGACCGTCACGATCAGATCCCGTTTCTCGTCGTGCTTGCGAACCGCCAGATAGGCCTTGGTCGAGAGCGGATTGACGACCAGATCGATCACTTCGACGTCGCTGGGCTTGGAGCCGAGCCGAGCGGCAATCTCCTCGCCGATGTTCTTGACGTTGGCCCCGGCACCGCTGAGTGGCGCTGTGTCTTGCGTGTCGACCGCGACGATCTGGTTTCCTTTGCCGTCGGCAATCAGCAACACCCCCTCGGGCGCAAAGCGGATCACATCGATCCCTTGCAGGGCAACACTGCCGCGCTCGGGCGATTTAAGCACCGCGGCCGACAGGGCCGAGCCGGTTCCAACGAACAACCCCAGCGACAGCACGATCGCAAGCAGACAGCGCATGACAAACTCCTTGATCTTGAGTGGCAAAGTGGCGCGGCGACGCCTCGCACGAGCCCAGTCATCCTAGCGAATCGACGCGGCGAATGGAAATTTCAACCGCAACAACAAGTGACCTTCCCCATGAGCCCTCAGCGATAGAAACGGAAATCCTATCTCCGCGAGGATCACCCGCGCGGAGATGTAATTCGATGTCCAGTTGACTTCTCTCGACAGCGTGTTAACATTTATGTTAACACCCGGGTGTTGTGATGCCGATTTACTTATTTCTTTGGGATGATGAAACGATCGAGCATCTGGCCGAGCACGATGTTACCCCCGACGAATTCGAGGCGATTGTGCAGTCGCTTCATTCACAACGTGATACCAGTCGAGCGACGGGGCGACCACTGGCGTTCGGTCGTGCGTCGGACGGTCGCATCTTGGCCTGCGTGTATGAGTTTGTTGACCCCACAACCGTCTTGCCAGTGACGGCCTTCGAGGTGGAATAATGCCCCAAGCACGACGCGCCTACATCAAACTGACCGAGGAACAACGTGCCCAGATGCGGTTGCTACGTCAGCAACTCGACGCGGAGAAGCCTGAAATCCTGGCCAACGGGCGAGCCGCGAAACAAAAAATCGAACAGATGGAAAGCCAACTGCGCAACATTCTCAAAGTGCTGCGTGACGAACGGGAAGCACAGGGCTTGAGCTTATCCGACATGCACGAAAGGACCGGCATGACGCGCGAGTCGCTTTGTCGTCTGGAGACATCGCCGACGGCCAACCCCACGATCGCCACGATCGAACGTTACGCCGAAGCGCTCGGCCGCCGTGTGACGATTCAACTCGAACCGTTGACGTAATCCGTGCAGCCAGCATTCCTACGCGATAATGTCCTTGACGACCGAGCCGTGGACGTCGGTCAGGCGGAAGTCGCGGCCGCTGTAGCGATAGGTGAGCCGCTCGTGATCCATGCCCAGCAGGTGCAAAATGGTCGCGTGCAGGTCGTGGATGTGGACCTTGTTTTCCACGGCATGATTGCCGAACTGGTCGGTGTTACCGTAGGCGAGGCCCCCTTTCACGCCGCCGCCAGCAAGCCAGCTCGTAAACCCGCGACTGTGGTGATCGCGTCCCTTGGCGCCCTGTGACCAGGGGGTGCGGCCGAACTCGCCGGTCCACACGATCAGCGTGTCGTCGAGCATGCCGCGCTGCTTGAGGTCTTTGATGAGCGCGGCGATGGGGCGATCGCTGGCCTGCGCGTGCTTGGCATGATTGAAGATATCGCCGTGATCGTCCCACGGTTGTCCGCCGCCGTAGTAGAGCTGCACCATCCGCACACCCCGCTCGACCAAGCGTCGCGCCACGAGGCAGGCATCCGCAAACTGTCCTTCGCCGTAAAGCTCGCGTGTCGGCTGCGACTCTTGACCCAAATCGAACACGTCTTGCGCGGCGAACTGCAAGCGGAAGGCCATCTCGAGCGATTCGATCCGCGATTCGAGCTGCGCGTCTTGTTGGCGCTGTTCGAGGTGCTCGCGATTGAGCTGCTGCAACAGATCGAGCTGCTTGCGCTGCGCGGCCGGCGGCAGATACGTGTTATGGACGTGCTGGATGACCGACTTGGGGTCCATCTTGCTGTTGTTGATGTGACAGCCCTGGTAAATGCCCGGCAAGAAACTGTTACCCCAGAGCTGCGGTCCCACGACCGGTTTACCCGGGCAGAGCACGACGTAGCCGGGGAGATTTTGGTTCTCGGTGCCCAATCCGTAGGTGAGCCACGAGCCCAGGCTGGGACGCGTCGGCTGCACGTGACCCGAGTTCATCATGAGCAAGCCCGGCTCGTGATTGGGGATGTCGGTGTACATCGAACGGATGACGCAAATGTCGTCGATGGTCGAGGCCACGTGCGGGTAAAGCTCGCTGACGTCGACGCCGTTCTCGCCATATTTGGCGAATTTGAACGGTGACGGAAACAGCTTGCCGACCACGCGCTGATAATCTTTCGTCACTTCCTCGGGTTGCTGGCCGGCGTACTTGGTCAGCGCCTCTTTGGGGTCAAAGGTGTCGACATGCGACGGCCCGCCATTCATGAACAGAAAGATCACCCGCTTGGCCCGGGCCGCAAAGTGCGGGGCCTTTGGCGCGAGCGGATTGGTCGACTGAGCGGCCGGAGCCGCGAGCAAGCCGTTCTCGGCGAGCAGCGACGCCAAGCCGAGCGTGCCAAATCCGGTGCCGCAACGCATGAGCAGTTCGCGGCGCGAGAGCGTGGTCGAGTTCATCATAATCGTTGCATCCGATACGTAGTCATTTCCGAACAGGGCCCCTGTTCGGACCGTTAGTCGACAAAACCAAATTCGTTCGTGGCTAAGAGCGCCTGAGCCAATTGTTCCCAGGGGGTCAGCTTCACGTCGGCCGGCTTATCACCCGGCGACAGTGGAGCCGATAAAAACTGCTGAGCAATCTGCAACTCCTGAGCACTCGGCGCTCGGCCGAGAACCCAGCGATACAGTCGTCCGATCCGTTCATGATCGCTCGCCGGCTTGTCTTTTGCCGTGCGCTCGGCGAGCGATTTCGCCTGGCGAATCATAAACTCACTGTTGAGCACGAACAGTTGTTGCATCGGCACGGTGGTGATCACGCGCCGCTCGCTGGTCAGGTTGGGGTCCGGAAAGTCGAACAACCGCAGCATCGAGTTCAGATCGTGTCGACTGACCGAGGCGTAGAACGTGCGGCGACGGTTGTTCGTGTCGTTCAAATTCAACGAAGGGCCACCCAGCGTGAGGTCGAGGTTGCCGCAGGCGGCGAGCACCGCGTCGCGCCATGACTCGATGTCGAGGCGGCGGCGATTGGCGCGCCACAGCAGTCGGTTGTCCGGATCGCGCTCGTAATTCTCTGCCTGATGCGTGGACGCCAAGCGATACGTGGCCGAGAGCATGATGTCGCGATGCAGTTGCTTGACCGACCAGCCCGAGGCGATGAACCGCGAGGCCAAATGATCGAGCAGTTCCGGATGCGTCGGTCGCTCGCCGAGCAGGCCGAAGTTGCTGGGGGTACCGACAATGCCTCGGCCAAAGTGATGTTGCCAGACGCGATTGACGAACACCCGCGCGGTCAGTGGGTTGTTGGGACTGGCGATCGCGCGGGCTAATTCGAGTCGTCCGCTCCCTTGAGCAAAAGGCTTGGCGTCGGCGGGAGAGAGCACGGCGAGAAATTTCCGCGGCGCCTCGTCGCCGAGCGTCTTGTGATTGCCGCGCAGATGAATTTGCATGTTGAGGGGCTTCCCCTCGGTCAGACTGTGGGCGATGGGATACTTGGCGCCAGCTTGTTTTTTGAGCTCGTCGATCTCTTGCTGTATCGTGGCCAAGCTCGCCTGCTGCTCTTTCGTAAGCAGTTTGTCGACCTGCGGCTTGGGAATGGTCAACGCAGCGTTGCGATCTTCAAACAGTTCCTTGAGCAGTTCGTTCGCTTCCTTATCGAGACCTGGCTTGTTGGGCTTTTTCTCGTCCGGCTTGAGTGCGGCCAACTTGGCGGCATACTCGGTCTCGATCGCGCGACGTTTCTCAACCGCGGCGAGAATTTGCGACTCGATTTGCTTGGCGACCTCGGTCGTGGCGGCGAGCGCCGCGGGATCGGCTGACAAGTCCTGCTTCGCGTTCTGTTCGGCAATCAGTTTGCGCCATGGGGCGAGCAGCGGCTTCTTGCCGATCGCGTCGGCCTCGATGTGCTTGAGCCAGCGGTCGAGCAGGTATTCCTCGATCCCCGTCTCTTTGGCGATGGCCGACAGTTTGTAATTCGCATTCGACTTGCGTCGTTGCTGCGTCTTCCAGAGCGCGACGAGCACGTCGGCCGTCTTGGTCGCAAAGCCCTCGGCCACCTTGCGTCCCTCTTCGGCAACGGCGGTCTTCTGCCGCTCTTCGACCTGTTTGATCTTGGCTTGCAGTTCGTCGTACCGTTTCACGACCTCGGTGTCGGCCAGCGGCGCCTCGCGATACTCGCTGCTCGCAAAGATGCCCGCCAGACCGTAATAGTCCTGCATCGAGATCGGATCGAACTTATGGTCGTGGCAGCGGGCACACGAGACCGTCAGGCCCAAGAAGCCGCGGGTGAGCGTGTCGATGCGGTCGTCGTACTCGTCGGCCCGAGCGCGTGGCGTGCAGCCTGCATCGCCGTAGTAGACAGGCCCCAGGGCAAAAAAACCTAACGCCGAGAGCGTTTCGCGCGGGCTCCCTTCGACCAGATCGCCCGCAATCTGCGCGATGGCAAACTGATCGAACGGAAGATCGCGATTGAACGAATCGACGATCCAATCGCGATACCGATAGCCGCTCGGATACATGCGCGCTTGGAACGAGTGGGCCTGATCCTCGCCATAGCGGGCCACGTCGAGCCAGTGCCGAGCCCAACGCTCGCCGTAGTGAGGTGACTCGAGCAATCGGTCGATCAGCCGCTCGTAGGCCGCGGGGGACTTGTCGTTCACGAACGCTTCGATTTCTTCGGCCGTCGGCGGTAGCCCAAGCAGATCGAAACTCGCACGGCGAATGAGCGTGCGACGATCGGCTTCGGCGACGCTCTTCAAGCCTTCGGCTTCGAGACGAGCCAAGATGAAGTGGTCGAGTGTATTGCGCGACCAATTCTTCTGCTGTACGACGGGTGGAGCGTGATCGCGAATCGGCTGAAAGGACCAGAACTGCCGGTCGGCGTCGGTCACCGCTCCGGCCGTCCGAATCGAACTGCCGCTCGCGCCGCTCTTGGTAGCGGGCCAAGGCATGCCGAGTGAGAGCCATTGCTTGAGCGCCGCGATCTCGTCGTCGGTCAGCTTGCCGCTCGGCGGCATTTGGATGTCGCCCTGATACGTGACCACGGCGAGCAACATGCTCGCCTCGGGCTTGCCGGGCACGGCCACGGCGCCACTCTCGCCACCAGCCAAGATCGCTTCGCGACTGTCGAGCCCCAGGCCACCCTTCTTCTGCCCACGACCATGACACGAGAAACAGTGTTGTGCCAGCAACGGGCGAATCTTCCGCTCGAAAAATTCGTCGCCGGTCATCTCGCCCGCCGGATCGGCTCCCCAAACGGGAGCAAGCAACGAACCCATGAGCCAAAGGGCCATGCTGAGGCAGGCGGTACGCATGGTCACGGAACCTATCTGATCGGGCGGGAGTGGAGCAGGCGGGGAGACGCTCGGCGCAAGCCAAAGCGTGACTGACTGATTATCTTACTCGACCCCGCAGCGCACCTCAACCGAAGTTTACTCGGAAACCGGGCTCGTTTTTCGCTCGTTCGTCGGTCGTAAGGCGTTCAACTCGAACGACTTGAACGATTGCTCCGGTGGCGATGGTGGATGCCGGTCGACAACGAGCGGGGGTCGTCAGGCCCCCGATTGCTTCGCCCTGTCAACGTCACTCTCCAACCTCGTCAGCTGACATGCAGGCGAGTTCTCTTGCGGTGCAAACACATCGGGAGACTCACGTCTCCCGCTCGTTGTTAACAATTCACGTCAGGACGACCCTCGCCGCGGCTGACACTGTGGGCAGAAGAACGTCGATCGCTGGGCCTGCACGATCCGCTCGATGGGCGTCTTGCATATGAGACACGCTTTGCCGGCGCGATCGTAAACGCGGTGGTGATTTTGATAGCCCCCCGCCTCGTTGAGCGCGTTGCGATAAGTGCCGTCCGATAGGGTTGAGCCTTCGTGCTTGATCGCCAGTTCGAGCACGGCGCGGATCTGGCGGTGGATGAGCTGCCATTGCTCGACGCGCAGGCGATCGCAACGCGCGGCGGGATGAACCCCGGCGAGAAACAAAATCTCGCTGGCGTAGAGGTTCCCCACGCCGGCGAGCGCGCGTTGGTCGAGCAGCGCCACCTTAATGCCCCGGCGGCTGGAAGCGAGCCGGTCGCGCAATTCATCGGCCGTGATGACGAGCGCGTCGGGGCCGAGCCGGTCGCCGCTGTAACGCGCGGCGTACTCGTCAGGGTTGACGACGCGCACGCTCCCCAGGCCTCGTCGATCCCAGAACAGCAGGCGCGGCGGCGCGCCTCGTTTGCCCGCGAGTTCGAGGCTCAGCCGCAGATGCTCGGTCGTCGGCGGATCGGCGAGCAGCACGAGGCCGGTCATGCGCGGTTCGAGGATAATCCGCTCGCCATTGGCCAACTCGACGACGACCCGTTTACCGAGCCGGCCGACGTCGACGATCGGTTGCCCCTCGACCCGGCGTTGAAACGCGCGCCACGAAGGGCCGATCTCGATCGGACGACGCTCACACGGCGGCCGCACCGCCGCGCGAATGGTCGAGCCCGTGATGCTCAACACCCCACGGCGCATCGTCTCGACTTCAGGCAGTTCGGGCATGGCTAATTAACTCCTTCGCTGGGAGATGAACCTAACACATGAGATGCACTCATGCGCGCGGAATCAGCATCGGGGCAGACGGCCTAAAACGGTCAGCGGAGTGGGATCTCGAAGCATGTCGAAACACTGAATAACCAGAGAGCACATATAGTTTATGCCCGAAATTTTAATGAAGCGACACGGACTCCAACTCAGAATCACGCAGCAGGCGAAGCACGGTCTTTTTTAATGAAAATTAAGCAAGAATCAATTTTTGAGGTGACTTGCCTGAGGACACAAATATGCTTGAGTAACAGGTCGGTCGACCCGACCGACGGTGTAGGCCCGGTGAGGCTCCCCTTTCCTCACCGGGCTTTTTCGTGCGCCGAGGTTTAAACGGCGACCTTCTAAGTGACCGCGTCGAGTGAATGGCTTACCCAAGCCGGCGACTTTGTCGCCGAAGAACCGTCGGCAGAGCCGACGGCTTGGGGTAAGCCGCTCGAATGTCTTTCGGCAGGTCCTTGCCTGCCGACAGCAGCAGATTCTGCGCTTCTCGATACGCCAGACTTGCCGATCGATCGGCGACCGCCTTGCGATCTCCGCGGCTCGCCGCTTTGGCGACATCTTATTAAGTCGTCATGGGCGCATGACTTAACGATGCTAGCAATCGATTTCTGTGCACTTCGGCACGCCGCTTGCTAAACGAAGTCGCTCGCAATTGGTCTACGCCCGTTCAACTCATCCCACAACCGCATATGAACTACGGCATCTACATCTCGGCAGAAGGCGCGATGGCGCAGTCGACCCGCATGGAAGTGCTGAGCAACAACTTGGCCAACGTCGGCACGACCGCGTTCAAACGCGATCTGGTCGTTGCTCAGTCGCGGTTCGCTGAACAAACCCATCGGGGTCTCGATTCATCGGGCTCGCGCACGCTCAACGATCTCGGCGGTGGCGTCGAGGTGCAGCAGACCATGACCGATTTCAGTGGCGGCGCGATCAAAGAGACCGGCAACAAGGCCGACCTCGCAATTAACGGCGACGGTTTTTTTGTCGTGCGACGTGGCGATCGAGACTTGCTCACCCGGGCGGGCAACTTCATGTTCTCGCGCGAGGGCATTCTGCAAACACAGGAAGGGGACCCGGTGCTGAATGCCGGTGGCGAACCGTTGCGTATCGATCCGGACTCGCCGATTCCGTGGCAATTTTCGCCCGAGGGAAATATCCAGCAAGGGGCTGATAACGTGCCGCTGGCGATCGTCCGCCCGGCCTCGTTAGGAGATCTCGTGAAGATTGGCGACAACCTGTTCTCGCCGCTCGCCCCGGTGCAGCCACTGGATGCGGGCCAGCGTCATATCGTGAGCGGGCATTTGGAACTGTCGAGCACAAAACCGCCGCTGGAAATGCTCGATTTGATTCAGACGTCGCGCTCGTTCGAGGCCAACGTCAACATGATCCGCAATCAGGACCAAATGTACGGCGAACTGCTGAGCCGAGTGCTCAAGTCGTAAACACCATTCACTCTATCACGTTCACTTAAACTTGCAGGGTCACCATGAGCGTTCAAACCCTCTACACCGCCGCCACGGGTATGACGTCGCTTGAAACCAAGCTCGACGTGATCGCCAACAATCTGGCCAACGTGAACACGACTGGCTTTAAACGCAGCCGCGCCAACTTCGAAGACCTGTTTTATCGACAGATCAAATTGCCCGGCACGCTGGATGCTCAGAATAAACTGACCCCGACGGGCATCGCGGTCGGCTTGGGTTCGCGTGTGCAGAGCACGCAAACCGACTTCACCCAGGGTGCGTTCCAAACCACAAACAACCCCTACGACGTGGCGATCTCGGGGCCTGGATTCTTTCAGGTGACCGATCCCTCGACCAACCAGGTCATGTATACGCGGTCCGGCAACTTCTCGATGGATTCGCAGGGCAATCTTGTCATCGGCTCCGCCAGTGTCGGACGACCGCTCAATCCAGCCATTATCCTCCCCTTGGACACTGTTGACTTCACGGTTGGGCAGGATGGTCAAGTTTCCGTCCGACAGGCTGGCCAAACGTCGTTCTCCATTGCTGGGCAATTGCAGTTAGCCAAATTCCTCAATCCCGAGGGACTTTTGCACATGGGAGAGAACATGTACGCGGAAACTCCCGCGTCAGGAGCTCCCAATCAAGCGACCCCAGGTCAGCAAGGGTTGGGAACATTGCAACAGAACATGCTCGAGATGTCGAACGTCGAGCCGGTGCGGGAATTGGTCGACCTGATCACGACGCAACGGGCATTCGAGTTGAATTCGCAAGCCGTGCAAGCCGGCGATCAGTTGTTGCAGTTGGTTGGCAATTTGCGGCGGTTCTAAACCTCTCGGGCAGAATAAAAAGTCGTTGGAAAACCTATGATGTCACGGAAGACAATCGCCGCACTGATCCTGACCCTCGGAGCTTCGAGCGTCGGCGGGGCCGAGATACGGCTCCGCGAGGCCGCGCGGGTCGAAGGGGCGTTCGTGCATTTGCGCGACGTGGCCGATATCGCCGCACCGCAGGCCGCCGAGGTCGAGTCGCTGGGGGCGATCGAGTTGTTCCCCACGCCCAGCAAGGGCGCGCGTCGCTACCTGAAGATTCGCGAGTTACAAGACCTGCTCAACGAGCGGCAAGTCAATCTGCTGCGCCATCAGGTCACCGGAGCGAGCACGGTCGAGATCGCCGCTTACAAGCCGCTCGCGGCTCCCGAAGCCAAACCGCTCGTGGGTTCGAGCCGGCAACGGGCCACCGACGTCGTCAAGGCCGCGGTCATCAAACACTTGCAAGAGCAGCGCCGCGAGGCGACCCCCATCGATGTACAGATCGACTTGGACGAGTCGACCGCGAAGCAAATTGCCGCTGCCCAATTTCAGCTCAACGTCGAAGGGGGGACTGCACCGTACCTCGGCGCTCAGCCGTTGAATATTGTGCTCGCCTCGGCCCAACAGCCGCTGCCGATCAAGGTGATTGCCGCACCTGTGCCGCTGATCGTCGTCGCCTCGCGCACGCTCCCCAAGGGAACGATCGTGCAACGGAGCGATTTGACGATGCAACCGATCAAGGCCAATCAAGCCGTCGACCTCGAATCGACGTTTATGAAACTCGAAGATGTCGCAGGCCGCGAGTCGGCCTCGGGCATCACGGCCGGGCAACCCATCGGATACTCGATGATCCGATCGCCGCTGCTGGTTCGCAAAGGGGACGCGGTTACGGTGATCTCGCGGGCTCAAGGGTTGCGCGTGCGAACCACGGCTCGGGCCAAAGAAGAAGGTGGGCACGGTGATTTGATCGCCGTCGAGTCGATGCTCAATCGGCAAGCGTTTTTCGTCCGCGTCGTCGGGGTCCAGGAAGTGGAAGTGTTCGCGAGCGCGACCAACGGCCGGGGCGAAATCGCACCGCCGAGCGGTTTACAAAATCAGCTCCATTCGACGGGGGTGCGTTAATGACACGACTCGGTTGCTACGCGGCGCTGCTGGTGCTGGCGCTGACCCGTTCGGCCGCGGCGCAGAGTTCGAGCCTGTACGGCGCTCCCGGCGTGCGACCGCCGCTGACGCTGCAACGGGACTCGTGGTACTTCATTCCGCCCGAGCCTGTTAAGACGATCCAACTCAACGACATCATCACGGTGATTGTGACGGATAAGTCGCAAGCCACGTCGTCGGGCGACTCGCAACGCCGTACACAGTCGAGCCTTGACATGCGGTTGCGAAACTGGGTGCAACTGCAACACTTCGCACTCGCCCCGCTCCCCACGTCGGTGGGTGAGCCGCGAATCCGGGGGAGCAACGACAATCAGGTGAACACGACTGCCCAGATTCAATCGCAAAACTTGATCAACTTTCGGATTGCGGCCCGAGTGGTCGATATCCGCCCGAATGGCAATCTGGTCCTGGAAGCTCATAAGCGAATTCGCAACAACGACGAGATCATTGAGCAATCGATGACCGGTGTGGTGCGTCGCGAAGACATCACGCCGCAGAACACGGTGAGTAGCGAAGATGTTTCCGAGCTGGAAGTTTTCAAACGCGAGGCCGGTGCGGTGCGCGATGCGTATCGACGCGGCTGGCTATTGCAGCAAATGGATCGTTTCAAGCCGTTCTAGGTTGTCGGTCTCCGAGGGAGTTGGGAGTCACACGTTATGAACCAAGGGTCGACAACCATACGAACGGTGATCGCTCTGTTGCTGTGCGTCACATTCGCAGCACGGGTCGACGCCGGCACGCGGATCAAAGACATCTCGCGCGTCAAAGGGCAAGAATCGAACACACTGCGCGGCTTGGGCATTGTCGTCGGCTTGGCCGGATCCGGTGACGGAGGCAATTACTTGCCGATGATTCGCTCGCTGGCCACGGCCATGACGCTGATGGGCAATCGTACCGGCCGAGGTGGCCCGGTCGAGCTCAAGGAGACGAAGAACGTGGCCTTGGTTGCCGTCACGGTGACGATACCGGCAGGCGGCGCGCGGCAAGGCGATCAGCTCGACTGTTTTGTCAGCTCGATCGGCATGGCGAAGAGTCTGGCCGGAGGCGAGCTGTTCATGACCCCGCTGCAAGGCCCGCACGCCGAGAGCGATCGGGTGTTCGGATTTGCTCAAGGCCCGATTCATCTCGATGATGCGAAGTTTCTGACCCGCGGCCGAGTGACCAAAGGCTGCCGGTTGGAAGAAGACATGATCGCGGCCTACACCAAGGACGACTCGATCACGCTGATCCTTGACGAGCATCATGCCGACTTCGAGCTGGCTCAGGAAATTGCCGAGCTGATCAACAATCAATTCAGCGTACAGTCGACCGAAGGGATGCTGGCCAAGGCGCAGGACCAAGTGAACATCACGGTCAAGATTCCGCCGCAATACCGGGCCGACCCGATCTCGTTCATCAGCCAGGTCCAAAGCCTGACGGTCGAGGATCCGCCGGCCGAGGCCCGAGTCGTGATCAACGAAGCGGCCGGCAGCATTGTGATCGGCGCGGACGTGGGCATTGGGCCGGCGATCATCACGCACCGCAATGTGGTCATCGAAACGGGCGAGGCGACCGCCGGCGCGAACCGTTTCGTGCCGATCGATCCTGCGTCGTCGCAAGGCGCCAAGCTGCGTTCGCTGGTCGAGGCGCTCAACGCGGTGAGGCTCCCCTCGGCCGACATCATTGAAGTGATCAAAGGCCTGAATCGCAACGGCAAGCTGTACGGAAAATTGATCGTCGAGTAACGCTCAGGACCGAAACCATGATCGACATGACTTCACTTGCCGGATCGATGCCGCTGCCAACCAAGGCCGAAGCGCCCAGCGCGCTCAATAAGCCGCAGGATAACAGCGAGCTGCGCAAGACATTCGACCAGTTCGTCGGCGAGACGTTTTACGGACAGATGATGGCTTCGATGCGTAAGACCGTGGGCAAAGCGGCCTATTTTCATGGCGGCCGGGCCGAGGAAGTGTTTCAAGGGCAGATGGATCAGATTTTGACCGAGAAGCTGAGTCAGTCCAGCGGCGGCAGCTTCGGTAACGCGATGTTTGAACTTTTTAACCTCTCACGAAAGTAACGTGTGATGGAAATCAATTGGGAGGCGGAAGTCGCCTCGTTGCTCGCCGAATTATCGGCCGTTCAAGACGATTTAATGTCGGTTCTGAAGCGTAAGCGCGAGTGCTTGTGCGCGAACGATCATGACCAACTGCTCTCGTTACAGAGCGTCGAGCAAGCGATCTTGGATCGGCTGCAAGCGTGCCAGGATCGGCGCGCTCGGTTGCTGCAACAAGCCGGCGCTGCGGGATTGCCGAGTGATAGCGTGCGTTCGCTGTCGGGTGCGCTGCCTGCGGCGCGACAGCAGGGCTGGCCCCTCAAAGTCGACCAGATCAGCCACCGCGCACGCTTGCTGCAGCACCAAAGTCTGACCAATTGGGTGATGGTGCAGCGCACGCTGATCCATCTGAGTCATTTGCTGGAGATTGTTGCACGGGGCGGACGACTGCGTCCGACGTATGAAGCAGGTGTATCCGAAGAGTCGAGCGGCACGCTCGTCGATCATGCGGCGTAAGGGTGATGCGCTAGCGGTGCTGCCGCGGCTACACAGGTAAGAACTCATGTCGCTTTACTCCGCACTTCAAGTTGCCAGCAACTCTCTGCATGCCAGTCAAATCGGCTTGCAGGTGGTGGGGCAAAACATCTCGAACGCGAACACCCCAGCGTATAGTCGCGAGGAGGTGTTGTATTCGCCCGCGCCGACCCAACAGATCGGGAATTTGTTCGTCGGGCTGGGCGTTAAGGTCGACGGCGTCGTTCAGAAAGTGGATCAATTTCTGAATGACCGCTATCGCAGCTCGGTCTCGGACGCGGCGAGCAGTACGGCTCAAGAATCGACCTACAAGGACCTGGAAGGGCTGCTGGGCGTCTTGAACGACTCGGGCGTCAACAGCTCGCTGACGAAGTTTTTCAATTCGATCGGCGACGTACTCAATCAACCGCAAAGTTTATCGGCGCGCAACCTCGCCACGTTGCAGGGCAAGAATCTCACCAACGACATCACGAACTTGTCGCAACGCATCAACGATATTCAAGTCAGCCAAAACAGCCAAATTCGCGGGCTCGTGAACGACGCCAATTCACATCTCGAAACGATTCGAAAACTCAATGTGAAGATCGCCTCGTTGGAGGGCGGGACCGGCTCGAGCGCCCAGGCCGTCGGACTACGCGATCAACGCGACAAGGCGCTGTTGGATTTGTCGAAGCTGATCGGTATTCAGACGCAGGAACAGCCGAGCGGGGCGATGAACGTTTTTCATAACGGTGAGTTTTTGGTCTTCGAAGGCGAATCGCACCCGCTGACGACCATTCAGAGCGGCGCGGGGAACGACGCGCGGCTCAGTGTCGTGTATGCCGATACGAAATCGCCGGTGACCAGCGACGGGGGACAAATCTTCGGCGTGCTCGCGGCCCGCGACGATATTCTCGGCGCGTTTTCCAGTAAGCTCGACCAGTTTGCCCAAACACTCTCGTTCGAGTTCAACAAAATCTTCTCCTCCGGCCAAGGGCTCAACGGCTATTCGTCCGTGACGAGCCTCAATGCCGTGACCGACAGCAAGAAGCCGCTCGATTCGGCGGGGTTGGCCAATACGCCGATCAGCGGCGGGTTTGACATCCAGGTGAAAGACCTGCAAACAGGACTCACGCAAACAACGCATATCACGATCGACTTAAATGGACTGAACAACAACGATACGACGATGCTCAGTTTGGGCCAATCGATCCATGCGATCGACGGGCTGTCGGCAAGCGTGAATGCGGCCGGAGAATTATCGATCAAGACGACGTCGTCGACCTTGCAATTCGCCTTTGCCAACGACACGAGCGGCACCTTAGCCGCACTGGGCATCAACACGTTCTTCACCGGCTCGACGGCCAGGGATTTGAACGTCAGCACCCAGATTCTCAATGATCCGAATAAGTTCGCATCATCGCTGGGGGGCATCGGAAACGACACGCAAATCCTGACCCAACTCGCTGGTTTTTTGGACAAGCCGCTCGACTCATTGGGGGGCGATACGATCAGCCAAAGCCGTGACCGTCTCGTCAGCGAGGTGACCGAGGCCTCGGCCGCCACCAGTGCCGTCGCCGATGGTTTTCGATCCTATGAATCGAGTCTAAAAACGCAGCAGTCGGCGATCAGCGGTGTGAATCTCGACGAAGAGGCGGTCAAGATGATGCAGTTTCAACGCTCGTATCAATTCTCGGCCAAGTTTATTTCCACCATCAACGACATGCTCGATATGCTGAGCAACCTCTAGTAATACCCGATGACCACGATCAATAGCATTTCATCGACGCGCGTGAGCGAAATGCTCGATCGCGACACGCTCCTGGCCAATATCCAGGCGCAACGAGCCGCGTTGCTACAGGCTCAGAACCAGATCAGCACGGGTCAGAAATATTCGCTGCCGAGCGAAAACCCAAGCCAGGCGTTGCAAGGCGTCGCAACCCGCATCCTCATGCAGCGGCAAACTCAGATTCAAACGAATCTGAACACGACGGCTTCGTATGTCGACACGTCGTCGACGGTCGTGGCGGATATTCAATCGCAGATCACCGCACTCCGCGCGGTGGGATTGTCCGCCGTCGGCGCAACAGGATCGGATCGAACGACGAGCCTGCAGCAAGTGAATGCCGCGATTGACTCGTTATTGCGCTCCGCGAATAGCAGTTATGGTGGTCGATATTTGTTCTCCGGCGCCAAAACGTCGACCGTCCCATTTGTGACCAACGGCACGTTGATTCAGTATCAGGGGGACTCGCAACGACTGGCCAGTTTCTCGGATATCGGCAGCCTGACCGATTCCAATGTGACCGGGGACGAGGCGTTTGGGGCGCTCAGCTCGGGCGTGATCGGCAGTTCAGATCTGAATCCAACGATCTCGGACGACACGCCGCTGGCGGACTTGCGCGACGGGCAAGGAATCAACAAGGGGTCCATCGCCGTCTCGGATGGCGTCTATAAAAGTGTGATCGATATTTCCAGCGCGGTTACCGTGGGGGACGTCGCACGACTCCTGGAACGTTATCCGCCGGGCTACGATCAAACGCCTCCCACGGGGCGAACGCTCAGGGCTCAGGTGACCCCGCGTGGCATTCAAATCACGCTCAATGGAGGCAATTTGGCGATCTCCGACGTGGCGAGTGGCGTCACCGCCGGGCAACTCGGCCTACGCGGCCTTGGTGGCGTGGGGCCAGGGCCGTTTCTGGGCGAAGATTTAAACGCCCGGCTGACACGGACCACGCCGCTCAGCAACTTGCTCGGCCAACGACCGCAAACGTATCTCAAGTTGAACGGCACGAACAATGATCTTGTCGTGCAGGCAACCAGCAACGGTCCGGCGTTCAATGGCGTGAACGTGAAGTTTGTGAACG
>CAYLYE010000095.1:0-21925 GCA_964387325.1 uncultured Planctomycetaceae bacterium | reverse complement strand
TCTTATTGCCGCTGACGAATTTGTTATTCAAAGCCTTGGAACAACGCGGCTGGTCGATTCGCGCAACCGATAAAATGTTGGTCGGCTTTTTGCTCACGGCTGGCACGATGGCCGTGATGGCTTGGACCGGCATGATCGCCTCGCCCGAGGCCAAGGTCTCGGTGTGGTGGCAAATCGGCGCGTTCCTGGTCCTCACGATGGCTGAAGTGCTCATTTCGGTCACGGGCTTGGAGTTGGCCTATACGGCCGCGCCAAAAACGATGACCGGCTTTGTCACCGCCTGCTGGCTGCTGACGGTGAGCCTAGCCAACTTGCTGATCAACGCGCCGCTGGGGCGCTTCTACACCAAAATGTCCCCGGCGAATTACTTTGGCATGCTCACATTGATCATGCTCATCGTCAGCGTGGCGTTTTACTTCGTGGCCCGACGCTTTAATCGGTCGGCACCTGAGCATGGCAACTAAGGATTATCACAATTGATTTTCCTTCCCAAGCCGACGACTCCATCGCCGGCTTGGGGGAGACAGTCAAGGTCATTCTGCGAATACAGTTACTGTACGATGAGATCGAGCCGCATCAGTCGTTTGTGCCGGATCAGCGTTGCCGTACTGTTCGGCATGGGAGCGTTTTCTTCGCGGGAGCTTACTGCCCATCCGGGACACACCTCGAAGGCGACACTCGTGCTCGCCAACGACAACACCTATCAGCTCTTCTGCACGTTCGATGTCGCAGCGTGCGTGATGCAAGCCCCGCCAGGAATGCTCGGCCAGGAATTGGAACAAGAACTCCGCGAACTCAGTGAAGAGAAACTCAATAGCTACATCGGCGAGGCGCGCAGCGTCTTTCAACGACGTCTAAAGATTTGGTTCGATGGCCAGGAAGTCGATCCGCTCTTGGTCGAGTTTCCCGACGCCATCAAGCTGCGCAGCGATGAACTGACCGACGGCTTCCGACCGCCGCGGGTCGTGCTCGTGCTGGGCCGCGCCCCGCCCGGGGCCCAGCAGGTCATGCTCCGTCTGCCGCTCGAACTGGGGCAGGTGGCTCTCACCGTACAGCGGGCCGACAATACCGCGCTGCTCTACAGCGTCGGCGAAGAGCAAACCACGCCCGAGATTCCGCTGCAAGGTGAAAATGTCTTCCTACACTTTATTGCGCTGGGCTTCGAGCACATCTTGCCCGAGGGCTTGGATCATATTCTGTTCGTGCTAGGGCTGTTCCTGTTGAGCCCGCGACTCAAGCCCTTACTGTGGCAAGTGACGGCGTTCACGCTCGCTCATTCGGTCACGTTGGCGCTCTCGATGCTCGACATTATCCGCCTGTCGCCGCAAGTGGTCGAGCCGTTGATCGCGCTGTCAATCGTGGTCGTGGCCGTTGAGAACATCCTAACGAGCGAACTGCATCGCTGGCGGCTCGTGATTGTGTTCGCGTTCGGCTTACTGCACGGCCTCGGCTTTGCCGGAGTATTGACCGAAGCGGGCATGTCGACCGATCGCTTTGTTGCGGCGCTGCTGAGCTTTAACGTGGGGGTCGAACTGGGGCAGCTCGCCGTGATCGGACTCGCCTGGCTCGGCGTGGGCTGGTTTCAGCAGCGCTCTTGGTATCGGCCGTACATTGTCATCCCCGCATCGAGCCTGATTGCCCTCATCGCCTTGTACTGGACCTGGGACCGACTCAGCGGCGGATAGCCTAGCACCCTGGCTACTGTTTGCGTGGCCGGGGCACACGTTGCGAACACTCAGGCATACTGGGCGTGACGTTTGAGGAGGACGATCTGAAAATTCCAGCCGTGATCGTTGACGATCTGCCGCACAAGATCCTTCACGTCCGCGGGCGTAAAATCGTAGTTGAGCACTTCGCCAACGCTAAAGTCCTCGCGAACTCCCCAGCGATGCGTTTTACGTCGCCCCCATAACTCGAACCCGTGCGAGGAGTGGCTCTCGGTAAACGCGCCTCCGCCGCCGGCTACGACACTGCTCTCGTGCAGTTGCTCGCAATAGTTGACCGTCCGCGTGGCCTCATCGACCAGCAGCCAAGCGTTGTACTTCATTTGCGATGCAGCCCGCCCCAGCACTTCAATCCATTTGGCGTCAGCCACCTGCCACTCGATGGTCAAGTCGGTCTCTGTCGCCAGTGCAACGCGAAACGGATGCTGCGGCTGATTGAGATGCAGCATCCGTTTGACTAATTCACGTTTACTGATTGGCGTGGCCCCGGGGGTTGCCGGGCTGCGCATCCCTTGGCGGGCCAACTTGAGCGCCCCGATCGTGATTCCGGCGGCGAACAGCACCGCTAAAACTCCCACTCCCACGCCGATCCAAGCGGCTGCGTTCATTGAAGTCACACTCCAGGAACCATGATAGGTTTGCCACACGCTTGACCGATCCGTCCTCCCGCGGGCTGAGAGCAAGTTGATCGGTCGAGAGACAAGCGGAGCAAATGACATGCCCAGCCGTGCGAAAACAGCGGCACCGCGATAAATGCCGTGAGATGCACGGCGATCCCCCCCAAGGCCGCGCAGAATATGCCCTAACGGGCTCAGGGGTGTGCTGAAGAGCGCGCACCCTCAACGACCGAGGAGACGAGCAACTCTCCTCGGGCAGAGTGACTCACAGGATGGGGTCATGGAGGTTCAGGTAATCAAGTTAACAGGACGACCAACGAAGACCGGACTTGCGTTGCTCGGCCTATGAAGCCGATTATCTGACGACCTTAGAAAAGGGCAGGGGGGGTAGCGGCGAGACCGGTCGTGGACCTTTACTTGGGCGCGAGTACGGCGATGATCCGCTTCCCTTGCTGGCTGGGGGGCGATTCCAGCTTGCCAATGTCGGCCAAGCTGTCGATCACCTGCTGAGCGACCTTGCGTCCTTCTTCGATATGGGCCAGCTCGCGACCACGAAACACAACCGAGACAATCACCTTGTCTTTGTGCTCTAAAAATTCACGGGCGTGCTTAACCTTCACGCCGATATCGTGCTCGTCGGTCTTGGGACGAACACGAATCTCTTTGATCTTTTGCTGGTGATGTTGGTTCTTGCTGGCCTTTTTGTTGAGCTGATACTTGAACTTGCCAAAGTCCATGATCCGGCAGACCGGCGGGCGTTCGTTGGGAGCAACCTCGACCAGATCGAGTTCCAGATCGCGCGCTTGGTTCAAGGCTTGATCGGTGGGGATGATTCCCAGTTGAGCGCCGTCGGCGCCAATAACGCGGATGGGAGAAATGCGGATCTGCTCGTTAATCCGATGCGACTTTTCGATGGCTACTGTCCTCCAGGAGTGATGGGAAACGCCCGATCGGTGTCGGGGTAATTGCTTAATATGGTCGAATAGCTCGGATCAAGTCAACTTAACCGGGCAAAAAACTTGTCTCGGCTCAACGATTCTACTCGATACGCTCAATACTCGTTCGCCCCCACTTGCTGACCACCGGCGAGATTCACGCCGCCGGTGAACGCCTGACGGATCGTCCGCGCGGCGACCTCGGCCTGCAACTTGGCAATGGCCGCGTCGACTTTCATCATACCGATGTCCCCCTCGATGCGGTCGCGCACGCTCACTGAATCTTCGTCCTGCTCGCGGCCGCCGACGACCAGCATGTACGGCACAAGCCGCAACTGCGCGTCGCGAATCTTCGCGCCGATCTTTTCAGGCCGGTAGTCGCCTGTCACCCGGAAGCCAGCGGCTCGGAACCGCATCTCGACCTGCCGGGCAAATGTCTCGAACTTCTCGCTCACGACCAACACGCGGCATTGCTCGGGAGCGAGCCACAGTGGAAACGCACCGGCAAAATGCTCGATGAGCACCCCCATGAAACGCTCGAACGAACCCAGCGGCGCGCGGTGGATCATGACCGGCTGGTGGGCCTGGTTGTCGGCCCCGATATACTCGAGGCCGAACCGCTCGCGGCTGGGCAAATTGTAGTCGAGCTGCACCGTACCAAGCTGCCACTCGCGACCAATGCAATCGCGGATCACGAAGTCGGCCTTGGGACCGTAGAACGCGGCCTCGCCCGGCTCGGGCTGGGCGTCGATCCCCAGATTCTTGCAGACACTCGTGAGCGCATGCTCGGCCCGATCCCAACGCTCTTTGCCGCCGACGTACTTCGAGCTATCAGGGTCGCGGAAGCCGAGCCGCACGCGATAGTCGGTCAGCCCCAGCGTTTTAAGCACGAACTGGGTCATCTCGATGCAGCCGCGAAACTCGTCCTCGACCTGATCCTCGGTACAGAACAGATGCGCGTCGTCCTGCGTGAAGCCACGCACGCGGGTCATGCCGCCGAGTTCACCTGACTTCTCGTAGCGATACACGGTGCCGAACTCGGCCAGTCGCACCGGCAGCTCACGGTAGCTGCGCGGCTTCGCCTGATAGATCGTGATGTGATGGGGGCAGTTCATCGGCTTGAGCAGGTACTGCTCCCCTTCCTCCATGTCGATCGGCTTGAATTGACTGGCGGCATAATAGGGGTAGTGCCCCGAGATCTTGTACAGGTCGACCTTGCCGATATTGGGTGTGTACACCGGGTCGTAACCGCGTCGGAACAACTCATCGCGGACGAACCCTTCGAGCAGGTTGCGGACCATCGCGCCGCGCGGCATCCACAGGATCAGTCCCGGACCCACGCGATTGTCGGTGGCAAAAAGTTCAAGCTGACGACCGAGCACGCGATGATCGCGGCGTTTGGCCTCCTCGACCTGTTTGAGATAGGCGTCCAGATCCTTCTGCTCGAACCAAGCGGTACCGTAGAGCCGTTGCAGCTGTTGCCGCGAGGCGTCTCCCTTCCAGTACGCGCCGGCCACGCTCAACATCTTGAACGCGCCGATAGCGCTGGCCTTCGGGACGTGCGGTCCGCGGCACAGATCGAGGAACTCCCCCTGTCGGTAGAACGAAACGGTCGAGTGTTCCGCCAGACCGGTTTGAATATGCTCGACCTTGAGTTCTTGCCCCAGGTCGGCACAGATCGCGGCCGCCTTGTCGCGCGGCTCCTCGAGTCGCTCGAACGGCTCATCGAGTGCGATGATCTTTTTCATCTCGGCCTCGATGGCCGGAAAGTCATCTTCGGTCAGCGGGCGATCGAGCGCCATGTCGTAATAAAAGCCGTGCTCGATCGTCGGACCAAACGCGAGCTGTACACCACCGAAGAGCCGCATCACGGCCCGGGCCATGATGTGCGCGCACGAGTGTCGCATCACGCCGAGCGTCTCCGCGTCTTTCTTGGTGAGCAGCCGCAGAGCGACTTCGCCGTCGGAGGGGAGCAGCGTGTCGAAGCCGACCAGCTTGCCGTCGACGGTCGCGGCCAGCGTGGCTTGAGCCAGCCGAGGACCAATTTCGGCGGCCACGTCGATCGGCCGCACTCGAGTGGAGAATTGTTTGCTACTTCCGTCGGGCAGTTTGACCGTGAGCATAAATGAACGTCGGGCCTCGAAACTCGGTGGGGGAAATTTCAACCCTGACCTCATGCGGTCGGCGTCGATACAAAGGACGTCGCGCCGGTCCCCACGATAGGTCTACTCGATCACGTAAAATACACTCTCCACGGCAGTTAGGGCAAGAGCGACTTACGGCCAGGGCAGGGCAGGGGGGAGAGGCGATTTGCGTCGCGCGATCGAGCTGCACTTCAAGCCAGAGAGCATGAGCCTCTTGGATAAGCTTGCTGACGACAGGCCCAACTTATCCGACAGCTCACGATCTCGACTGAGGCGATAGCAGGACACTCGCGTGAGAAGATTCAGGCGATGTTTGCCAACCGCGGGGGTTCTCGGATAGGCTCTTGGGGCATTACGCGGTACACATATCCGGTTAAGTTGATTGCCGGATGACGAATCACTGCGTAGGCTTCTATAATTCAGTCGGCTCGTCCTGCAGCCTTCCCGCCCCCACAACCCTCCTCCACGGATTTGCTCTTATGTTGCGACTTGGTGTGCGCGTCGTTAGCCGACTGTCGGTGGTGCTCTCCTGCTGGGGGCTCGTGGCTCTGGCCGAGGAAACCTTCACACCGAGCGTCGAGAGCCGCAATCGGCTGGTCGAGTCGGCCAAGTTTCTTGCCGACGACGCCCAAGAGGGACGCGGCGTAGGGACCGAGGGGCTCAATCGTGCCGCCGATTACATCGCCGCGCGGTTTAAGTCCCTGGGGTTGAAAACCGACCTGTACGAGGGGACGCCGTTTCAGAAATTTACAATGAATACCGGCGCCGAGTTGGGGGCGGTCAATACGGTGACGCTCGTCATGCCCGCTCCGAAGCAAGAGCCCGCCAAGAAGCCGGCCGATGACAAGGCCAAACAGGAGCCCAAGTCGAGTGACAAGCCGGCCGAGAAAAAGAACGGCGAGAAGAAGGACGGAGAAAAGAAAGCCGAGGCCAAGCCGGCTGAGTCCGCCAATCCCCATGCCCCGAATCCGCACGCGGTCAACCCGCACGGCGACCCGCACGGCGGCGCAAAGCCCGCCGCTCCCAAAGAGCATGGCTTCAAACCCGGTCCCAACGCGGCCGAATTTGTTCGGCCTCTCAAGTTAGGCGAGGATTTCAATCCGCTCTCGCTCGGCGCGTCGGGCAAGCTCTCGCTGCCGTTGGTCATCGTCGGCTACGGCATCTCGGCCAAGGACGAAAAGTATGACGACTATGAGGGTATCGACATCAAAGACAAGGCCGTGATTGTCATGCGACACGAGCCCGACCAAGCCAACCCACAAAGCAAGTTCAATGGCACACAGCCGTCGATGTACGCACCTTACGTGCGCAAAATTTCCAACGCCTACGAGCATGGCGCGGCGGCTGTGATTTTCATCACCGACGAATACGAGATCAAAGATCGATTGGCCCAGGCCAAGAAACGGCTCGACACGGCGGTCGACGAACTGGTCAAGACCGAGAAGGCCTATCGAGCGATCAAAGAGGCGACCGCCGAGCAAACCACGAAATACCAAAAAGACGTCGCCGATCATGTAAAGCAAATCGCCCAGTACCACAAGGCGTGGCAGGACGAGCAGGATCCGCTTGTGGCCTTCCGCGGGGCGGGTCCTGGTGGCGAGTCGACTCGCATCCCGGTCATGCACATGCGCCGCGCCACGCTCGACGGCATGGTGCAACTGGCCACCGGCCGCGACTTGGCCGAGATCGAGTACCAGATCGAACAGACGCTTGCCCCCTGGAGTCGCGAGTTGAAGGGATGCCGCATCGAAGGCGAGATCAGCGTCAAGCGGATCGACGCCGCGGTGAAAAACGTTGTCGCGGTCATGGAAGGCGAGGGGCCCAAGGCCGACGAGACCGTCGTCATCGGAGCGCATTACGATCACCTTGGTTTTGGCGGCGAAGGGTCGTTCGTGCCGAACCAGAAAGAAATTCATAACGGGGCCGACGACAACGGCTCTGGCACGGCCACGCTGCTCGAAGTCGCACGACTGCTCGTCGAGCGGGGGCAAAAACCGTCCCGCCGCATTGTGTTCATCACCTTCACCGGCGAGGAACGCGGACTCATCGGCAGCGCCCGCTATTGCAAGGAGCCTCTTTACCCGCTCAACAAGACGATCGCCATGCTCAACATGGACATGGTGGGACGGCTCAACGACAACAAGCTCATCGTCCATGGATTCGACACCGCCAAGCAGTTCGAGGCGCTCGTCGACGATCTGAACAAGCGTTACGCCTTCAAGTTCACCAAACAGTCAGGCGGCTTTGGCCCCAGCGATCACGCCTCGTTCTACGCTCAAAAAGTGCCGGTGATGCACTTCTTTACGGGCACGCACCCCGACTACCATCGCCCCACGGACGACACCGACAAGTTGAACATCGAAGGGATGGCCCGCATCGGTTCGTTCGTGGCCGACTGTGCCTGGCGCGTGGCGTCGCTCGACGAGGGGACGACCTATGTCGAAACGAAACGTGCGAGCGGCTCGCAGCAAGCCAAGAGCGGCGCGCGACCCTACTTCGGGAGTATTCCTGATTTTGCTCAGGAGAAGCCCGGCTACGCGCTGATGGGGGTGACTAAAGAATCGCCGGCCGAGAAGGGGGGCCTCAAGAGCGGCGACATCATCATCGGCCTTGGAGAGAGTCGCATTGGCAATCTTGAAGACTTTGACAACGCCCTGCGCAAGTACAAGGCGGGCGACAAGGTGCCCGTGAAGGTGCAGCGCGACGGCAAGGAGCAGACCTTCCCGGTGATCCTCGACCCACCGCGTTAAGTTGCATGGCCGCCGGTGATGAATTGCGCGAACAGTTCGCCGCGCGTGGTCACCTTGAAATGACGGTAGATTTGTTTGACGTAGTCGCCAATTGTGTGCTCACTCAAGCTCATTTTGCTGGCAATCCGCTTGGGACTGTCGCCAGCCAGTAACAGCAGCAACACCTGTCGCTGCCGAGGTGATAGATCCAGCACCTTGTCGCCGGCCGGAATCGCGAGCCCATAGCGATGCAGCCAATGAACCTGCCCGAACACGAGGTGGATCATAGCCCGCTCGCGGGGCGAGAAATTGGGGCGCCCCTGGCGGCGATGAAAGCCCGATGCGCTGAAGATATTTTTAGCAAGCGGGTAGACGCTCACCAAGCCATCTCCCAGGCCGGTCTGAGACCAAATCTGGAGTGCTTCGGCGGCGTGGTCGGGATGCACGACTTTATCCGGCCCGATGGTCACCATCCGACCTGCTTCCAAGTAGTTGATGACCCCGCCTTGCAGCTTGGGGGTTAAATTCGAATCGGTTAGCAATCCCAAAACGAGCATCCGCTCCTGATCGTTTTTCCAACCGCCGTCGATCATGCTGGTGGCCATCGCGTCGCGATCTTTCTCATCCCCTTGCGTGACGCCGGTACTCCAGATCCACACGTCGGCATCGACGAGTGTGGCGAGCCCTTCCAAGACACGTCGTTTACGTTCGGCAATGGTCGCGGTCGATGCCGGATCGGCGGCATCGGAAAGAATCTGTAATATCTTGACGACGTCATTGATTTCTAATGACGATATACCGTCCGTATTGGCTTCCATATCGTGTTGCCCGTGATTGAGTCGAACGTTGCCCGCAAATCGACAGCGCGAACTAAGGCGGGAGGTGGGAGTTCGCGAAAGCTGTCAGGTCGAAATGTATCGGGAGCGAGGTGAGCATGTCCAGCGGGACGAATAAAATTGCGCCCACCGTGCTGCTCGTAAACCATCGCCTCGCCGACGATGACTATCGAGCGATTTTGATTGAAGTGAACACCGCCAACCATCCCGCATTTACGGGTATAGATCGCCGCGCGAGGGGAGTTATTCTCTATTAAGGTTCTACGACGATCGGTGACAAGTGATTGTCGGCATTGGGTGCAACCTTTCAGAGTCTGTTACTCTGCGGCTGAAAAGTCTTGGCCTAATACAGCCGATACCTTTCGATACCATTTACATGTAAGTCAAACGTCGCCGGGTGGGGCAGGAGCCGCGGTCAGATTGATCCCTTTCCGAAAAGGGGAAAAGGGCTGAATTGTCGACCGCGGTTCCCGGCCTCGTTCTACGGAACCACGTATTGCAAGACGTCGTGCTCGCTGTACTTGCAAAGCGACGCTGTACTTAGCTTGCAAAGTGACGTGCTCGCCATCCGCGATGCATTGGGGGGCATAAAAAAACACACGAGCCGCTCCTCGACGATGCGAAGAACGGCTCGTGTAGTAATGATTCAACGAATCGAAAAGCGTGCGGTTACTTCTGAGCGGTAACCTTGGCCTTCACGTCGACCTTGTCGCCACCGACCAAGCCGGCGACCTTCTCGCTCACGCGGTTGGCCAACAGTCCGCTGGGATCGCAACCCGCGGCAATCGAGACAATCTTGCCCCCCTTGTCGATCAGAATGTTGGTGGGCATCGTCTTGGTGTCGAACACCTTCCAACTGTCTCCCTTGCTGTCGACGGCGTAGAGCATGTTGAGCTTCTTGTCTTCAACGTACTTGGCCACCTTGCTATCAGGTTCGCGGAAAACAGCCAAGCTGGTCAGCCCTTTGCCTTCATAAGCCTTGTGCAACTCTTGGAAGTAGGCCAACTCTTTGTCGCAACCGGTGCAGCCACAGGTAAGACGCACGAGCACCGGGCCCTTGGCGGTCAGCTCAGCTAAATTGATCTCGTTTCCTTTGGCGTCCTTGATCTTGAACTCCGGCGCGGCTTTGTTGACGTCGACTTTCTTTTCAACCTTGGCTGGCTCATCGGCCATGACGAACGAACCACTCAACAACATCACGGCAAACAGATAGCGAGTCATTGCGACCCTCCGGGATAAGAACATAGACAGGTGGGAATCAACTGATCGATCGCGGTAAGTATAAACCGGCGGCGATGAATGATACAAGCAGAATTGTCAGCGCATAAAAAACCCCGGCATCCGCTATCGGCCACCGGGGCTTTTCATGTCTGATTGTCCGTGCAACTCAAGGTCGCACATTGTATCGGTTATGCCGAGAACGAGCTGCCGCAACCGCAGGACTTCACGGCATTCGGATTCTCGAACGTGAAACCACGCTTCTCGAGTCCTTCGTAGAAGTCGACTTTCGTGCCGTCGAGGTACAGTTCGCTCTTCTTGTCGACGACCACGGTCACGCCGTGGTACTCGTACTTCTTGTCGAGCTTTTCATCGAAGCTTTGGTCAAATCCGAGGCTGTATTGAAAACCGCTGCAGCCGCCGCCGGCTACGCCCACGCGCAGGACGGTGCCCGCTTGCAGCTTTTGATCTTCGATCACCTTCTTAACTTCGAGTGCGGCCCGTTCGGTCAGAGTAATGGCCATGTTCGTCACGTGCTCCCACGGAAAATGATTTTTGACAACTTGTGCTGTGGAAATTATACCCCCTCGCTGCCCGCAGGCAAAGGGCGAGCAGAAAATGACATCGAGGCGACCTAAGCGGACCCCCCTAGACGGCGGAGCGATCGCACGGCCTGTGACACCGCTTCGATCGTCTTGTCGATCTCGGCTTCGGTGTTAAAACGCCCCAGGCCAAATCGCAAGCTGGCTCGGGTCCGGTCGCTGTCGAGCCCTAGCGCTCGCAACACATGACTGGGCTCGGGATTAGCCGACGTGCAGGCGCTGCCGCTGCTCACGGCCACGGTTTTCATCGCCATCATCAACGCTTCGCCGTCAACCGCCGCGAAGCTGAGATTCAAGTTGCCCGCAAGCCGCCACTCGGCCGGTTCGAGCAGCGGGCCATTGAGCGTGACTCCGTCAATCGAACCGATCAGTCCGCGATACAATCGCCCGCGCAACCCACGAAGCCGTTCGCCTTCGTCAGACATCTCCGCAATGGCGAGTTGCACGGCTGTGGTGAACCCCACGATACCAGGCACGTTGAGTGTGCCGCTGCGCAGACCTCCTTCTTGCCCGCCGCCGTCGATCTGTGCGGTCAACCGGACCGGCACACCGCTGCGCCGCACATACAGAGCGCCAACCCCCTTGGGGCCATAGAGTTTGTGCGCCGAGAAGCTCAGCAGATCGACCCCCAGCGTCGCGACATCGAGGGGAATCTTTCCCACCGCTTGCGTGGCGTCGCAGTGCAGCAGCGCGCCGCGAGCACGACACAACTCGGCGATCTCGGCAAGCGATTGAATCACACCGATCTCGTTGTTAGCGAGCATGACCGAGACCAGTACGGTGTCGTCACGCAGCGCCTCAGCGACGCGTTGTGGATCAAGCCAACCGGCACGATCCGTGCCGTGCGGCGCGACATCGAGCAATGTCACCTCATGGCCACGGCGCGACAAGCGATCAAGCGGATCGAGGATCGACTTATGCTCGGTCGTAACGCTGAGCAAATGCCGGCCGCGCTTGGCATAGCGGTCGGCCGCGCCGCGCAAGGCCAGATTATTGCTCTCCGTGGCTCCACTCGTAAAAACGATCTCTCGCGGTGTCGCACCAATCGCCCGAGCGATCGTCTCGCGTGCCGCGTTCACCGCGTCCCGGGCCTCCCAGCCATACGGATGATTGACACTACCCGGGTTGCCGAACTGCTCGGTCCAATAAGGCATCATGGCCGCGACGACCCGTGGATCGACAGGGGTCGTCGCATGATGATCAAGGTAAATGCAGTCAGCAGGCATGGGGACGAATGAGACTGAAGACAAGAGACTGAAGTGAGTCAGGCACGTTAGCCGCGACGCCCAGCGGAGCGAGTGACAATGGTCATCGCCATAGGCTTACGCCCCCGGCTGCTCGGCAAGTTGTACGAGGTGTTCTTGACTGGCCTGTAGATGCTCGCGCATGGCTGCGACGGCTCGCAAGCTGTCACGGTCGCGCACCGCAGACAATATTTGTGTGTGATGGTGCAACGCCGAGTCGGCGCCAAACGTGCCAATGGTCATTTCGCGCGTTTCTCGCAATAACTCGTAAATGGGATGCAGGATGATGTGGAAAATAGGATTGCCGCTGGCCTCGGCCAAGCAGGCATGAAAATCGAGATCCGCCTCGACTCGTTGCTCGAGAGTACTTGCGGACGATCCCAGTACGGCCAGGGTCTTCGCGAGCTGTTCGAGGTGCTTGTCACTACGTCGCTCGGCTGCCAACGAGGCAATGGTGGTTTCGAGCGGCAATCGAACAGCACTCAAATCCTGAGGCCGAATTTTTCCCAGCTGCATCAAACGACGATAACCGACGACCAACGGCCGATCATCCGGCTCGCTCACGCGGGTACCGGACCCTTGCACGCTGCGCACCAAGCCAACGCTTTGCAGCCGATTGAGCGCCTCGCGAACCACGCTCCGGCTCACCCCAAGTTTCTCGACCAAGTCGCGTTCCGGGGGCAATCGCTCGCCGGGATGTAACTTGCCGCTCAGGATGTCTTGTTCCAACTGTTGAGCAATCTGCACTGCGCGGTCGCCGCTCATGGCTGGAGTCCCCCCGAAGGAAAATGTCGCGACCGAAGAGAGCGACGGGGGCGAAGTTTGCGCGATCGCTTCCGTCGTCACGATACGCATATCTTACCGTGAGCGGCCCGCAACACCAAATCGACTTGCTTTTGCTTCGCGAAAGGGCAACGCCATTTTGTCAGGTTACCGCCGCTACAGCACGTCGTAGATCAGCGACCGTCCGCGGCGACTCGTACTAGCCAGCCCGGCGTTCACGGGCCGTTTCGATGGCCCGGGCCCGCAACTTTTGGAGCCACCGCTGACGGTCGGTCGGCGCGAAGGCTACCGACGGTTGCAATGGACTCCGCTCGGCGAGCAATTGCGTATAACGGGCGTAAATCCCACGCACGACGCTGGCGAGCATGACGACGACCAAGGCCAGACCCAATATCAGCAAGCCCTCGCTCGATGTCGTGGCAGCAGCGGTCATCGCAGGTCCTCGTTCTTGGGTATCTCGGTGGAGAATCACAACTTCCGTCGAGTTTGATCGACGCGACGACCGGTCTGGCTGCAGTAGACCTCCCCCGCGCCCATAAATTCTCCCAACGTGAAATCTTGCCGTACCTTGCCCCGCCGGGTGATAATCATCGCTTCGCCATTTTTTGATGCCCACCTATGCGGAGCCTGCCTCATGCAGTTGACCGATCTGACTTGGCCCCTGGTCGCCAAGCTCTCGAAAGACACCCCGATCGTGATTCCGGTCGCGGCCCTGGAACAGCACGGCCATCACATGCCCGTGTTCACCGACAGTCTGCTGTTGGGTGAAGTAGTCCGCAGGACTTCAGAACAACTACACGATCGCGTGCTGTTTGCGCCGCTCACTTGGCTGGGCAACTCAGACCACCATCTCGACTTCGCCGGCACGCTCTCGGCCGCACCGCGACTGTATCTCGATCTGCTCAACGGACTGATCGACAACTTTGTCACGCACGGCTTCCGTCGCATTCTGTTCCTCAATGGCCACGGCGGCAATCATGTGCCTGGGCAGCAGGCCGTGTTCGAGGCCCGACAGCGTTATCGCGAGCGGAGCGACTTGCTGCTGTTGTTCGCCACCTACTGGCTGCTCGGGGGCAAGCCACACGAAGTCGATGCGAGCATCAAGCAGCAACAGATGGGACACGCCTGCGAATGGGAGACCTCGATGATGCTGCGCATTCGGCCCGAGTTGGTTCGCGATCTGGCGTCGACGCAGTCGGTCGAGTTTGGCAATCCGTTTCAGCCAGCCTCGCGCGGCTGGATCACGAAGGATCGGACCGCGCCGGGGCACATTGGCGACCCGCGCCATGCCACGGCCGAGAAGGGTGAAACAATCTTCCGTGTCTTCACGCAAGATGCCGTGGCCATGCTCGAACGCGTCATGGCCTGGGACGGCAAGTCGTGGAACGGCTAATGCACGACACAACCATCCATGAATGTATGCGATTGACTTTACACCCTCTCCCCTTGCGGGAGAGGGATGTTCGCGCAGCGAACAGGGTGAGGGGGCGTTTGCGCTCGTTCACGCTCCAACCCCTCACCCGGCCTTCGGCCACCCTCTCCCGCAAGGGGCGAGGGTCGGAGCCGATGACGGCCTCAAGATTCTATACCGAGGCCCTCAAGTGAGCGAACCGCAATTGATGACTCCGCGCAGTCGAACCTGGACCTGGTACATCTGTGGCCTGCTGCTACTGGCCACGATGCTCAACTACATGGACCGGGTGACGCTCAACGCGGCCTCGGAACAAATTAAAATCGAGTTCAGCCTCAGCGAGCAGGATTACGGCCAGCTCGAGACATGGTTCGGCTACGCATTCGCCATCGGAGCGCTCTTGTTCGGCTTCATTGCCGACAAAGTCTCGGTCCGTTGGCTCTATCCGTTCGTGCTCATCATGTGGTCAGCAATGGGCTTCGCGTCGGGGTTGGTCTATTCGCTCGAATCGTTGCTCATCTGTCGCACGCTGCTCGGCTTGTTCGAGGCGGGACACTGGCCCTGCGCACTCAAGACCACGCAGCAATTGCTCGAACGGCAAGATCGCGGGCTGGGCAACAGCATCTTGCAGAGCGGCGCGTCGGTCGGAGCCATCGCCGCGCCGCTGGTCATGCTGGCTTTCACGACCGACGAGCCCGGGAGTTGGCGACCCGTGTTCCAAGCCATCGGCGCGATCGGCATCGTCTGGGTGGCGTTGTGGCTCGTTTCGATTCGCGAACAAGACTTGCTTCCCTTGGCCGCGGCCGAAAAGCCCGAGCCGCTCGACGCGCCGCGTAGTAACTTCCTGGACTATGTGTTCTCGAAACGATTTCTCGTGTTGCTCTCCGTCGTGGTGACCATCAACGTTGCTTGGCAGATGTTCCGCGCCTGGCTACCGCGGTTGTTGCAACATCAACACGGCTACGATCGGCAATTCACGCAGTGGTTTTTGATCGGCTACTATGTATCGACCGACGTGGGGTGCATTATCGCCGGAGCAGCCCCGCGCTGGCTCAAAAATCGGGGCTGGGGACTCGACCGCGCACGCTGGTGGGTGTTCTTGATATGCGCTCTGATTACGGCTTGCAGTGGTATTGTGGTCATGTTGCCACCGGGGCCCGCGCTCATTGCCGGTTTGATGTTCGTCGGAGCCGGCGCGCTCGGACTCTTTCCTTGTTATTACTCGCTGAGCCAAGAGCTCACGCAACGCAATCAAGGAAAACTATCCGGTTTGCTCGGCGCTCTGGCCTGGGCTGTGACCTCACCGCTGCACAAGCAGTTTGGCGCGTATGTCGATCAATCGCACTCCTATTCGCTGGGGCTCGCCCTGGCTGGCATCACCCCCTTGCTGGGAGCGGTGGTCTGGCGCGTCCTCTGGCCTCCGCATGAAGAAACCGCCTCGGCCCAGCCGTAACCACAACCAACGAACGGAGACCTCTGCTCCTTGTTTCACTTCTCTCGCTTCTTTTTGCGGGGCGGCTGGCTGAACGTGTTCGTCCAAAAGGCCACATCATCGTCGCTCGACGCGGTGGGCTTGGCTTCCTCGGCCCGCTCGACGACCGCGGCGGATTTTTTCTTCCGTTGCTCCAAGATCGACTCGTACCACGGTTCGCTGTCGACCGCCGTGGCCCGACGGCGCTGCGCGGCCACCTGCACGCGATGATCGCTCGATACGACCGTGAGCTGCTTGGGGTTGCTCGCGGCACGGATCAACTCTTCGAGCAATTCGTCAGCATCGCGATACCCGCGCGCGAACCGCACGTTGACGCCGTGCAGCGTCCAGGTGTCGGGCAGATGCTTGGGCGCGTCGAGGGCATCGAACACGACAGTGGTTTGCCCCCGCACGCTCTCATCGAGCGACTCGGCCAAAAATCGCAGCAGATGATTGCGTGCCCGCTCCAGATGCCCCGGCCCTTTGCCGATGCCACCCATCCCCACCGCATAGATCAGGTTGTAGCCATCGATCAGCAGCGGCATTGGTCACTCGCTCCGTCTTAACTGCCTACTGTCTACTGCCCTCCGTCGACTCCTCCGCTCGCTACCCGATATCCCCCATCGTCCAGACACCGTCGACGCTGCGCCATAACTTGCCGGACGGGTTCTTGTCTCGCAGCGCACTCGGCAGCCGCGCCGGTCGCACGCCGTCGAAGCACTCAAGCATCGCAAAGCGACGCAATGCGGCGGGGATACCCACGGCCGTAAAGCCAGGGTGACCGGTGGCGGGAAACGGTCCGCCGTGGTTCATCGCCGGGCTGACCGCCACGCCCGTGGGCATCTTGTCGTTGAGCAGGCGACCAACTTTGCTGCGCAAATAGGGGACGAGTTGATCGTAGATCGCGTCGTCGCTCCCTTGCGTATCGCTGTAGACGCAGCCGGTCAGATTTCCTTCGAGCTGATTGAGGATCGCCACGGCCTGTTGCGCGTCGCGGGCCACGACGATCAACGACTCGTTGCCAAACGCCTCGGTTTGCAGCGCGTGCGGATTGGCGAGGAAGCCGGCCCCATCGATCCGCAGCAGCGTATTACGGAAGCGGTAGCCTTCGCCCTCGGCCGGAGTGCCGCCGGCGAGCAACTTCGCACCCGCGGCGGTGAGGGTTTGCACGGCCGAGGCCAATGTCTTGGCCACCGACTTGCTCAGCAACACTCCATTAGGCGCGGCAGTAAAACGAGCCGCGACGTCGGCAATGAACGTCTCGGAGTTGGCACCTGCGAGCAGAATGATGAGCCCCGGGTTGGTGCAGAACTGGCCGGTCCCCATGAGGCAGCTACCGGTAAATTCCTCAGCCAGCTTCGCGCCGCGCTCGGCGAGTGCCCCAGGCAGAACGATAACCGGATTGACGCTGGAGAGTTCGAGGTAGATCGGTTTGCCGACGGCATCGGCGGCTGTTTTCAGTTTGAGTCCCGCGTTGCGACTGCCTGTGTAGCCGGTCGCGCCGACGCGCGGATCGCTTACCATGCGTTCGCCGTCAGCGTGGCTGGTGCGATAGATGAGTTGCACGGTGGCGGTGGGGAGACCGGTCTCTTCGAGTGCGCGGAGCGCTTCTTCAGCAAGCTTTTGGGTCGTGGCCGGGTGCGATGAGTTGGCTTTGGCAATAACTGGGTTGCCGGCCGCAATGGCGGCGGCGAAATCGCCTCCCGCCACACTATTAAAAGCCAGCGGAAAATTATTCGGGCCGAAGACACACACGGGGCCCAAGGGTGCCAAGTACGAGCGGATATTGGCCTTGGTATCGATCGTGGGCATGGCCCAGGAGCCTTCTTCGGCGGCCGCGGCGGCCTGGCGCAGCTGGTTGATCGTGCGGGGCATTTCGGCGTCGGTCAGACGCGGACTCTTGGGCAGACCGGTTTCGAGGTGAGCTGTTTCGATCAACTCGGCCGCACGGGCCTCGATCCGTTCGGCAAATCGGCGCAGAAAACCGGCGATCTGGGCGGTCGAGACCTGCCGCAGAATACTGGCCGCCTCGGAGGCAGCGGAGAGGGCCGCGTCACAGTCTTGCCAACTGCTCACGGGGAAGACGCTGCTCAGCGCGGTGGCCGTGGCCGGGTTCTCGGCCTGAAAGGTTTCGTGGGAATCAGCCGCTTGCCAGCGGCCGGCGATCAGCACGGGCTCGATTTTCATGGGTCGTTCGTTACCGATGATGGGTTCAATGGTTAGGAAGGGATCGGAAAGTCGCGTCGGCATGGGGCTGCCCAGGCGTCGCAGATCGTGTCATACTAGCAGATTGTCGCGAGAGTCCAAGTTCGTCGCTCGATCGAGGCTGTGCGTGTCGGTGTCTCCTGCTGCATCTGTCGAGGTTGATGTTCGCAGCCGCGCCGGTCGCGACTTGGCGGCGACATTCACCCGCGCCTTCCTCGCCGGCTTGGCCCGCTTTTTGAGCGGGGCCAGCGTGCGCTGGATCGACTGCCAGCCCGACACTTGTCAGCGGGTCTATTTTGCCAACCATACCAGCCACCTCGACGCGCTCGTGATCTGGTCACTACTGCCGGCGCATGTGCGGATATTGACTCGCCCCGTGGCCGCCCGCGACTACTGGGAGAAAGGGCGTGTGCGTCGCTACCTGTCGCAGCAAGTCTTCGACGCCTTGCTGATCGATCGCAAACAAATCAAGGTCCACCAGAGCCCGGTCGATCTGATGATCCAGGCCATCGGCGACACCCACTCGCTGATCGTCTTCCCCGAGGGACATCGCAACACGAGCACCGAACTCGACGAGTTCAAGAGCGGGTTGTATTACTTGGCGAAGAAGCGGCCCGATCTGGAGTTGGTCCCCGTGTACGTCGAGAACTTGAATCGAGTGTTGCCGCGTGGCGAGTTTCTGCCCGTGCCGCTGTTGAGCTGCACGACGTTCGGTCCACCGATGTGGCTGGAGTCGGGCGAGTCGAAAAACGATTTTCTTAAACGAGCCCGCGATGCGGTGCGCCGTCTGAAGGATCAATGAGCTGATGGCTCCTGAAACCTATATTTTGGTCGGCAGCGTACTGGTCATGCTGGGCTTGGCTTTTGCCGGCGGCGTGATGTTGCAACGCCAAGTCACCTGGGGGCTCGATCCCAAGGCGGTCGAACAATTTAATCTGCGCGTCCGCGCGTGGTGGATCATCATGGCCGTGCTGGCCCTGACGTTTCTGCTCGGCAACCATGTGACCGAGATCGCGTTTGGCATCCTCTCGTTTTGGGCTCTGCGCGAGTTCATCACCCTCACCCCCACGCGCATCGCCGACCATCGCGCGTTGTTTTGGGTCTTCATCTTGTTCCTGCCCATGCAGTACACGCTGGTCATCTTGAACCAGTACGAGTTGTTCACGGTCGTGATTCCCGTGTACGCCTATTTATTCATCCCGGCACGCATTGCCCTGGCCGGCGATCACAAACGGTACTTGGAACGATGCGCCAAGATCCAGGCCGCGCTGATGATTTGCGTGTACTGCTTGAGTCACGCTGCGGTGCTGCTCGAACTGAGGATTCGCGGTTACGATGACTCACGACTGCTGCTGTTCTTTTTCATGCTCGTGACCCTCTCCGGCGACGCCTTCAGCTACATCTTCGAGCGGATCATCGGCCAGCACCCGATCGTCCCGAACATTAATGCCCACAAAACCTGGGAAGGGGTGCTCGGCGGAATCGCCTGCGCCACACTATTCGGCACGGCCCTGTACGCGATCAGCCCCTTTAATCCGCTCGAAGCCGCGCTCATGTCGCTGGTCACCTCGGCGGTCGGCTTTTGCGGGGGCATGGTCATGTCGGCCATCAAACGCGACCGCGGCGTGCATGACTACGGCACGCTCGTCCAAGGGCATTATGGCGTGCTCGATCGGATCGACTCGATCTGTTTTGCCGCGCCCGTCTTCTACCACTTCACGATCCTACTGCTGAAATGGAAAGAGATGCTAATTGCATAGGACGTGATGTGTGATGAGTGCGGAATGACAGAACGTTAGCCGCGCTCACGCAGCCAACTTCACTCTCCTCCAATATCCGTGTTGATCAGTGTTCATCCGTGGTTCCTTACTCATTTTCGGTGAGCGATGATTCGCACAGTATGGTTGATCATTATCCTGAGTTCATCCGTGGTTTCGGTCCTGGCGGGCGACGAGCGAATCGATGTCGACTTGCTTGTTGTCGGAGGCAACGAGGCGGGGGTGGCTGCCGCCGTACAGGCCGCCCGACTGGGCGTGCAGCGGATCGCGCTCGTGAATGACATCGCGTGGCTCGGCGGTCAGTTCAGCGCCGAGGCGGTCGGAGCCATCGATGAGTGGACGATCTACCGCGGCAAACGAGTCAACTTCCCGCGCTCGGGCATGCTCCTGGAAGTCATCGAGTCGATCCGTCGACACAACGGCATGAAGTATGGACTCACTCGACCCGGTAATGCCGTAACGGCCAGTGATACGATCGAGCCTGCTGCCGCCGCGAGTATTTTCGCGCAGCTCGTCGCTCCCTACGCCGACAACGGCTCGCGGCAGATCGTGCTGCTGCATCCTTGGCGACCGCTCAAGGTCGCAACCCGCAGCAAGCGAGTCGAGTCGGTGACGTTCGAGTCCTCCGACAAGCCGGACGCTCGCCTGACGATCCGCGCCGCGCTGACGATCGACTGTAGCGATTGGGGCGATGTGATCCGCCTGAGCGGGGCGGCGTATCGAGCGGGCCCCGATCTGAAAGCCGACTTCGGTGAACCCAGCGCACCCGAGGGACCGTTGGGGGCTGAACGCAACGAGATGAACCCCATCAGCTATTGCGCCGTGATGCGCGAGGCGGACAAGCCCACGCCCATCGCCAAGCCCGACGATTACGACGAACGAAAGTATCACGCCACATCGAGTGCCACGGCGGCTCAGTTCGCGGCCTCCATGTGGCCCAAGGGAGTGTTGCGGATGCCGCAGCCTCCGTTCGTCGACAGTGCTTATCCCGAGGGGATGTACTCGACCGATACGACCGTCTACACGCAGCGTCGACTGGTCGACCGCCACCACAATGGCCTGCCGCTGGGCACCGAGACGGTTTTGTTCAACTGGCCCGTGCAGGATTATCCGCTCTATCGATTTCCACAGCGTGTGGTCGACGCGCTCGAAGCGACCGAACCGGGCGCGGCGGAGAAAAATATCGTCGACATGACTTACGCTCAGCGCGAGATCGTCTTCGCCGACGCCAAGCGGCAGACGCTCGGCATGTTGCACCACCTACAAACCCTCGACGGTGTCGCCGGCGAACGGTTCCGCGCGTTGCAATTGATCGACGACTTTGGTACGAGCGACCGTCTGCCGCCCAAACCGTATATCCGCGAGGGACTGCGCCTCGTGGCTCTCTCGATGCTCCGCGAGCAAGACATTCGCACGCCGAGCGATCAGCCCCGTTGGGCCAAGGTGATGGTCCCCGATGCTCTGTTCGGATTTCAATTCAACATCGACTTCCATCCCACACGCCGACAGTTTCTCGATAACGATCCGCGCGGTCCTTGGGGACTCATTCACACGGCCAATCGCAACTGGTCGACGCATACCGATCGGGCGATGTTCAGCGTGCGGGGCTTGGTGCCCATCGAGATCGATGGCTTGATAGGCAGCAGCAAGAACATCGGGCTCACCAGCATTGCGAGCGCGGCCTTGCGGCTGCATGGTCAGATGATGCTCTGCGGCCAAGCGGCAGGGACCGTCGCCTGGATGAGCCTGCGTGACGGTCGCTCACCACGCCAACTAGCGGCCGACTGGCGTGCGATACGCGCGTTGCAGCAGACGCTTATTCGTGGAGTGCGAGGCGCGCCCGGCGTGCTCATTTGGCCATATCACGATTTACCCCCCGACGATCTGGCCTTCGTCGCGGCTCAATCGCTTGCCGTTCGAGGCATTCATACCGGCGACGCAACAAGCGTCGACTTTGACGTCTGGAAAGAGGTCAGCGGCGACGAGTTGGGCGTCACCCTTCGTCGGGCCCGCGCCCTGACACAACACAACCAAGCGGCCGGCGAATATCCAAGCGGATCGCAGATCGTCACCTGGGGCGAGTTGGCTCAGTCGCTGCGTCGCGCGGGGTTCGAGGCCAGTCGCGGCCTCGACGCGCAAGCGAAAAAGCCCCTCATCCGCAGTGAGTTGGTGCGACACGTCTGGCACGGGCTCGAACGGTCATTTGCCGAGCATGGTGAGCGGCACAG
>CAYLYE010000094.1:0-21984 GCA_964387325.1 uncultured Planctomycetaceae bacterium | reverse complement strand
ACCTACCGGAAACGATCCGCTCAGAGCTTGATGTTCTGTCGCACGGGCTTGGGCCGCTCGTTCATAGGTCGCGGAGGAGCCTTGGGCTGCGCGTTGTTCACGGGGGGTGGAGCTTTGGGCGTTGCCTTGGGTGTAGCCTTGGCGACCGCAGCGGCAGGCGGAGGTGGGATGTAACGCTCGACCCAATGCCAGCCGATCGGGTGTTGCAACTCTTCCTCGGCCAGCTTGGCCCAGGGGGTGCCCGAGTGATCGTGGGCGACGCGCTGCAAGAGTTCGCGCGCTTGGTCGGCCATCTTCTTGTGCTGGCTGCTCCAGGTCACCTCGTCCGACGCTTGCAATTCGAGCAGGTTGGCCTTGGGGTTGTCGAACTTGAGGCCCCCTTTGGCACGGGCGAGCATGAAGTTGTACCCTTCGGTTCGGACCTTGGCGGCCAGGATGCGAGCCATAGCCAGATCGAAATTGGCTTGCCATCGGGGCTCGGTGATCTTGGGTCGATCCGCTTCGCCCTGCTTGAGCGTCGAGAACAACATGTTCAATTCGGGTTCAAGAATCGCGGCCTTCTTTTGCGCCTCGTCCAACGCGCGCTTAAGCGAGGCTTCGTTGTCCGGGTTGCGGTTAAAGACCAACTGCGGGCGATCCATCTGCATGACCATCGACATCTCGGCCGTGCGAACCAACTGCTGCTTGGCTTTGTTCGCCGAAATTTTCTTGACGTACTCGTTCACCGGCAGGTAGTCGGGCATGTACGAGCACATGATCGACGGGTCGAAAAAGTAATTGAGCCTCGCTGACATGGCCGGTGTCTTGGCCGAGGCCACGAACCCCTCGGCCGACTCGGGACGCGCGGCGTGTACGCTAAAGAAGATACCGCCGGTCTCGTAGCAGAGCCGGGTCAGGCCGTAGGGCCCAAAACCAGAGTCCATCCGATACAACTCGGCGTCGCGACGCTCGAAGCCGATGAACCCAAGGTTGACCATCTCGGGCAGGAACGTCTCGGGACCCGAGCGGACGGGGATCCACTGCACGCTTTGATCGAAATTCGGATCGGGGTCGACATACTTGAACTCGATGTTGCGACGGCCGAACGGCGCGGGGGCACCGACGACGTAGACCGGCGCGCCATGCATGCGGCAGGCGGTAATCGTGCTGTCGAGTTTGTCTTCGTCGTCGCCGACCTCGTCGGTGAATACGACCAGCATGATGTTGCGGCGATCGTATTGATGATGCACCTTGTAGGTCTCGACCGCCTTGGTGATGGCCGTGAAGGTCATCTCGACCCCCGAGTCATCGTTCTCGATGCCCGCGACGACGCGTTGAATCAAATCGATGTCGTCGGTCAATTCGGGCGTGAGAATGTTCACATCTTTGCCAAATGCGATCACGCTGCTCAACAGGGGCTTTTCTTTTTGCGAGCGGGCGACGACATCGCTCACGCCGAGTTCTTTATAAACTCGCGCAAGTCGCTCGTTGACCGCCTTGCGTTGCGGCAACATGCTCCACGACTGGTCGAAGAGCCAGACGACGATGGTCGGCCGGCGTTCGAGCGAGAGGAGAATTTCTTGCGTGATGCGGTCGACGGCTCCGACCGCCCCGATGGCGCCGACCCCCGCGTTCCCTTTCATCATGACTTTGTCACTGACGGTCGAGGCCGTCGAGAAGTCGGCCAACACGGGAGCTTCGTACTTGGCAATCTCGACCGGGACCAACTCGGTGCGGACCGAGACGATCGGGTCGTGCTGGATGGCCGTGGGGGCGGGGACATCAATGCCTACGACCGAGGCCGAGCCGGTTTGCTCACTCTCCTCGGGCGAGAAGCGAAAGTGCTGCACGTCGATTTCTTTTTCTTCGATCACCTCTTCGGCGGCGGTAACGAGCGTGAGGGGCTCCTCGGTCTTGGGAATGTCGATGAACAGCGTTCCGAAGATTAGAATCAGACTGGCGTGCGCAAGCAGGCTGATCATCCAGGCCGGGCCATCGAAGCCGGGCGAGAGCGGTTCATCGAGATCGTCACTCGTGACGTCTTGCCACCATTGAACGAGTGCGTGCATGAGCGGAAACCCCGGAGATTAGATTCAGACGAGTGTGGGGCCGTATCGATACTCTTCGGCTATTGTCGAGAAGAGGCCCGAATAAAACAAGTCAATTTGGCATATTTTAACCCACCCAGGGGCAGGGGCGAGCCGACTTGGGGCTCCTACGGATCAAACCCCGCCGAGCGGTGATTGTTTCGATACGGATGGGCATTGGCCAGCGCGAGATCGCTTCGGATAGACAGCTTGGGCAACCCTGCATAAACTCGATCTCCGCCACGGATTCGAGCGGAACTTCTCCGCCGAGACGTTCGACCGACGTGCCCCTCCCTCCTGAGATTGACGAGTTGCATGGACCTCTCTAATTACGATTACAACCACTGGGTGATTTTCGGCATCCTCGGGTTCTTCGCCGTGCGAATGGCGATTGGCTATTGGGCTGCCCAGCATGTGAATAATGCGGCCGACTACATCGTCGCCGGGCGTGGGCTGCCGATCTATATGACCAGCGCCTCGATCATGGCCACTTGGTTCGCGGCCGAGGCGCTGATCGGCGCGAGTGCGCAAGCCTACCGGCGTGGCTTTCAAGGGGTGATCTTTGATCCCTTCGGTGCGGTGCTTTGCCTGCTCGTGTCGGGTGTGTTCTTTATCCGTCTCATGCGGCGCGCCCGGTACCTGACGGTGATCGATTTTTTTGAGAAACGCTTCGGCAAGGTCGTCGGACTGATCGGGTCGGTCGTACAAATCGTCGCCTATCTGGTTTGGACGGCTGCCCAATTTGTGGCGGGGAGCGTGGTGGTGCATTCACTCTTTGGTGGTCCACCCTGGCTCGGGGTGTTACTCGTCGGGGTGATTGTTACCGGCTACACAACCATGGGAGGAATGCTTGCCGATACGCTGCTCGACTTCATTCAGATGTTTTTCACGGCTGCGGGCATTGCGACCGTGTTCTTTTATGTACTGAGCGCGGCGGGGGGCGTCGATGGACTGCTGGCTCATGGCGGGACGCGCGATGTGCCCGACCCGTTCACGTTGTTCCCGCTCCCTGAACCGCACGGCTACTTGGGCTACACGGGACACATGGGTTTATTTTACTGGATTGCCGCGTGGCTGACGATCGGCCTGGGGAGCGTGGCGACGCAGGACTTGATGCAGCGCTCGATGTCGGCTCGCAACGAGGCCACGAGCGTCTGGGGAAGCTACATTGCCGCGGTGTTGTATTTTGTCTTTGGTGTGATGTCGCCGCTGATTGGCATCATGATGCACAAATTGAATCCGAGCATTCCCGACGATCAGGTCGAGGGTTTGCTGATGTTCGTGTCGCAGCAGTATTTGCCGGTGTGGCTGAACGTGTTGTTCATCGCCGCGCTGACGTCGGCGTTGATGAGCACCTCGGACAGCGCGATCCTGGCCGGGGCAAGCGTGTTCACCGAAAACATGTTGCCGCTGATCTACAAGCAGGTCGATGAAGTTCAAAAGCTGTGGTGGACGCGCGTCATGGTCGTCGCCATTGGCGGTTGCTGTATCGGCTTGGCACTCGTGATTGGCGAGATTTATCGCCTGGCGCTGATGGCCTGGTCGGTGCTGCTCGTAGGATTATTTGTTCCTTTTGCCTGCGGCATGTATTGGAACAAAGCGAATCGCAGCGGCGCCGTTGCCGCGATCTTGGGGGGCACCGCAAGTTGGATTGCGGCGGTGATCTACTACTATGAACACACCGCGGCGCAGAACACGATCGACGGCGAGTTGGCCTTTGCCGACGCCGTTTGGGACGCGGTCTACATTGGCTCGCCGCCGGCGCTGATCGTCTCGCTCGTATTGATGGTCGCCGTCTCATTATGGACGCAGAAAAACGATCCACCGCTACCGTTGACCGACGTCGATGGCCAACCGCTCGCGCTCACCAAGCGGCTTGGGTTCGTCTCGCCGCGCGAGATATTCAGCCCGACGTCGGATCATCCGTGATCGCACAATGGCCGCATTAACTCGATACGGCACAAAGATAGCTGCACGCTCTTTACTCTCGTGAGGTGTCTCGCATTATCTTGCGACTCCTTGCGTTTTTGTGGCCATACTCGGCAGCTGAAAGAACCCCTTCGCGCTATTGAACGGTTACGCGGACCGTATCGAACGTAGGTTGCATTTTGTCAACATGCCCCGGGGGAGAGCGCACACCCAGGCCTGATTAAGAGCCACTTCGTAGGCTTTTTTTCGGCACAGGAGCGAATCTGACCTATGTTTTAGATGGACAATTCAGCGGAAGCATCGCTCGCTCGGCTTGCGATGCTCATGAATCGAGGATCGATCACGCACATGATTGGCTCAGCTATTCGCAATCGTTTCATTGATCGACGACGTGAGCGCAAAGGACTCGCGGCGGTCGAGTTCGCGCTGTGCTTGCCGCTGATGATGGCTATGACCTTCGGTGTGGTCGAGGCCTCGAACGCGATTTTTTTGCAGCAGGCGCTTACCTCGGCCGCTTATGAGGCTGCCAACGTCGCCTCGGCTGTCGGCGGTACATCGACCAATGCACAGACACGGGCGAACGCCGTGCTCACCAGCCTGGGAGTCCGATCGGGAACCGTGACGATTACCCCCACCGTCACGGCTCAGACCGCCGTCGGAACGACGATCGTCATCACTTGCTCCGCGCCCCTGAGCTCGAACTCGATTGTCTTAGGCTACGTGGGGAGCACGACGCTCACGGCCAGAATTACGATTCCACACATGTAAGACACACCCAATACGAACATCGACGATCCACATCATTGCCGGGCCGCTCGTAAGAGCGACTCAAACGCCGACCGATTCCGGGAGAACGACTATGAAACCGCGCCATGCTCAATCACGTTGGACTCGTCGCTCACCGCTCCGGTCACGTCGCGGGGCGGTTATTCCGCTTGTGGCCGTGTTTGTCGTCGTGATGATGGCCATGGCCGCATTCTCGATCGACGTCGCGTACATCGAGTTGGTCCAAACCCAACTCAAGGCCGCGACCGATGCCGCCGCCAAGGCGGGGACCTCGGCACTAGTCCAAGGGCAAACCTCCTCGCAAGCCATGACCGCCGCCATTAACATGGCGAACAACAACATCGTGGCTGGTCACGGACTCAAGCTAACCACGTCCGACATCTCGGTTGGTCAGTCACAACTGCAAAACGATGGCTCGTGGTTGTTCGTGGCCGGGGCCCAACCGTATCAGGCCATGCAGATCACGGCCAACTTATCGAGCGCCAATGCGAATGGCGCGGTCGGACTGTTTTTCGCGCCCGCCTTGGGAACCAGTTCACTGACCCTGAGCAATACTTCGGTCGCCTCGGCGTTCGCTTGCGACGTCTGCCTGTGTCTCGATCGTTCGGGATCGATGAAATGGGATCTGTCGGGGACCGATTGGATGTATCCAGCTCCGTACTATAGTGACTCGAGCAGAGGATCGAACAGGGCGCCTGTCGCGGGAAGTCGTTGGCACACCCTGGACGGCGCTGTGCAGAGCTTCACGAACATTTTGTCGACTGCCAATGCGCCTCCGAAGGTTGCGGTGGTCACCTGGGCCAGCGACGACGATACGGATCTCGAGTTATCTACGAACATGACGTCTGTTTACAACGCCGTTCACTACTACACGACGCGAAATTTTAGCGGTGGCACCGGCATGTCCGACGGCATGTCTGAAGCCTATAGCGCACTGCGAAGATCGGGCGCTCGCACGTATGCCAAGAAGATTATGATTCTGATCAGTGACGGCGACTGGAACGAAGGTTCGAATCCTGAAACCTACGCTTCCACGTTGGCCTCGAACAACATCACCGTGCATACGATCAGCTTCTTGGCGTCGGGCACCGGCACGACCGTGCTGCGGAACATTGCCAACACCACCGGCGGCAAGTTTTATTCAGCGACCGATTCGGCCAGCCTGACCGCCGCTTGGCAAGACTTGGCCTACTCGCTGCCGATCGTGTTAACCAAGTAAAGTTCCTTTCCTCGGATGAACATGACCATGTCAACTGCCACGCCCAACGCCGACTCAAGCGCACGAACGCGTCGCTTGCGCCGTAGTCAACGGCGTGGCACATCGACCGTCCAGTTCGCGCTCGTGTGTCCGGTGTTCTTTACGCTCTTCTTCGCGGCCATCGAGTACGCGCGGGTCAATCAGGTGGTCAATGCCGCGTCGTTCGCCGCCTACCAAGGCTGCCGCCGTGCGATTATCCCAGGAGCGACCGCCGCCAACGCGACTTCGGCAGCCCAGACCATCTTGAGTGCCGGCTTGGTGAGCGGCTCGACGATCACGATCAACCCCACGACAATCACCAACACCACCGCCACCGTCACAGTCACCGTGGCCGTCACGCTCGATAACAATGCGTGGTTCATTCCGACTTTTACCCGGGGAATGACCATCACCCGGGCCTGCACACTGACGCGCGAAAAGACCAACTGACCGGCGCCGTTTGCCCAGCTCTCGGTTCATTTTGAGCAGGGTTGGCCCGCTGGGGCGTCGATTCGTTTCCGCGGGGCGAACATTTCTCTTCCCCCCCGCGCCGAGCCGGTTAAAATAAATGCCGTTAGCCACTCGTGCTTGGCGTTGGGAATCTGCCGACATGCTCAAACTCACTTCACTGACCAGCTCCATTGCGTTGGGGCTGCTCTTCAGCGCGCCACTCATGGCGGCCGAGGAGATTACGTTTCGTGATTTGGTCCGCAAGTTCGTCCAAACACCTGCCGGCACGGTCACCGCTGGCGCCGTGCCGGGGTTGCCTGCGGGGGTCGAGAAGATCGTGGCCCTCGAGTATACGGTGCTGCTCCGCACCCCGACCGGAGACGAACCGGTCGATGCCAACGTGCATCGCTTCAAGATTGGCGATCAAGTTCGGGTCCGCATCAAGCCCCTCAATGGACTGTACATCTATATTTTTCACGAAGGCGCCAGCGGTAAACGAGTTTGCTTGCTACCGGAACAACGTGAACGTCCGCCGCTCGCGTTGCCAGATAAAACACTCGAACTCCCCTCCGATGGCAGTGTGTTCGAGTTCACTCCCCCAGCAGGAGACGAGAAGTTGATCGTCGTGGCCTTGGAGCAACCCAGCGATAATCTGGCTGCATTGGCCGATACGATCTTCAAAAAGCCGGAGGTCACACTGACCGACGCAGAGAAGCAACTCCGCGACGAGGTCAAAGCCCACGGCGAGCAGACGCTCAAATCGATCCTTGACCGACAAACTCAAGGCACCCGCTATCGAGGTCTGTTCGACGACTTGGCCTCGGCTCAGGTGAAGCAAGATGTTCGACAGCGCGGCACGGATCGCGTGTTGCTCGAAGAGCCGCCTCAGGTGAAGCACCCCAGCACGTTCAGCATGGTCGCGTTGTTGCGCGGCGACCATAAAGGGGAATTGTTCGTCACGATCCCGCTCAAGTCGACTGCCAAGTAAATTTGACTCAATGGAATGAGCAAAGGGGATGACGATGCGACGGTGGTTGCAGTTGATCGAGTCCCTGCTTGGACTGTTATTGACTTGCTCGGCATGCTGGGCGCAAGTGAACGAAGTGACCGAGCGTGATCTGCTGCGCGTCGCCACCGACGACGAGCGACCGTGGTTGGTGCTGAACACCTCGGGACACACGGCACCGATTCAGGCGTTGGCTTTTTCTCCGGACGGGCGACGACTCTACTCGGCAGGCCAGGACAAGGCCCTGCGAGTCTGGAACATGCAAGTCGCCACGCGTGATCTGGTCCGCCGCCCCCTCATGGAACGTTCCTTGCACTGGCAAATTGCCCGCGGTCCGCGTGGCGCGATCTACGCGCTAGCCGTCGCCAGCGACGGTCTCGTGGCGATGGGGGGCTACGGCGCCTCGGGTGGCCTGGGGGAAATCCTGCTCATCGACGGCGCTCAAGGCACGCTGCGAAAAACCCTGACGGGGCACACGCAGTCGATCGCATCACTCGCCTTTGCCGTGGATGGACGCACGCTGGTCTCGTCCGATCTGTCAGGACGTGCGTTGCTTTGGAATCGCGACGTGGATGCTCCCGTCGAATTGAGCGCCAGCGATGTGCCCCGGTATGGCGAAGCGCTCGCACGCAGCATTGCGACCCAGGCACGATTTCGCCCCCTGGCGTATGCGACGATCGAAACCCAGCCCACGATCGTATGGCCCGTCTGTACGAGCGCAGCGCCAGAGCAGCTCTTGCGTTGGCGATTAAGCAGCCTCACGTCCGACGGCAAATCGCAAGACACGCCGTGGGACCAAGAGCATCTTGGTTGCGTGACGGCGCTGGCCGCGCAATTGCAAGGCAAATACCTCGCCTCGGCCGACATGACCGGCAAGGCTTACTTGTGGTCGCTCGGACCTCGCCCTCAGGCCATCCCGCTCGACGTGCCCGGCATCGTTACCTCGCTGACGTTTTCTCCCGACGGACGACAGTTGGTCGTGGGCACCGCGCGCAGTGCCAAGCAAAAGCAGAGCTGGTTGCAAGTTTGGGATGTAACCACCCGGCAAGTCGTCTGGCAGCGCACCCTCGCCGATCATGTGCTCGCCTGTGCAGTGAGCGCTGACGGCAAACGACTGGCCTATTCGGGCGGCTCGCAGCATGAATTGCACTTGAGCGACTTTCGCGCCGACGCGACGGCCAGCCCAATGCGTAGCGCCGCCAGACCGGTGACCAAAGTCGCGTTCGCCGCGCGCGAACCGCGTTACCGCTTCGCCTGGGGACACACCCGCGCCGAAGTCGCGTTCAACGATTACGGACAGCTCGCGCACAGTTTTGACCCTGTGGGACTCGCGCTCACGGAAGGCCCGATGGATGTCGACGACTGGCTGAGCGTCAACTGGTCGCAAGGCCAGTGGCGAGCCGCGATCGAACCCAACGGCACGCTCCAACTCTATGAACAAGATCAGCCCCGCGGCACGATCACGCTCGACCCGCAATGGGAAGGGCGCCCTGTGAGCCTCTGCTGGCTGACCGATCCACAGGGTCAGCCCATCGGGCTGGTCGTGGGGACCGACGTGCAAAACAGTCTGTACGTGTTTCATTTGGCTCAGCGGGGCGAATGCCCCTTGCGACGACACTTTCGTGGGCATCAAGATCTCGTCACCAGCGTGGGGGTCTCGCGCGACATGAAGTATCTCGTCTCGGGTGGAGGCGACGGTACGGTCCGTCTATGGAGCTTGGCTGACTGGACGCTCGGCAACACACGGCTCGGGCGTTGGGGCGCTGAACTAACAAGCGAGGAGGCTGGCTTGCGTGTCACACGCGTCGCGCCGGGTGGGCCGCTCTATTTTCGCGGCGTTCGAGAGGGAGATATCCTTAAGCAGCTTGACTGGCCCAGTAAAGACGCAGCACAAAGCTCTACCGAAGCCGATGTCATCGTGCGACGTCTCGGCGCGGCGGCCTGGGACGAGCAGCTTGTGTTCCATTTCGTCCGAGGCAAGCTTGTGCTGCGACCGTTTCAGAGCCTGAGCGCTTGGCAACCGCTGGCCACCTTGCTCGCCACCGAACAGCGCGAATGGGCCTACTGGACCCCCGAAGGTTATTACGATGCCTCGGCCAATGGCCGTTCGCTCTTCGGCTGGCAGGTGAATCGCGGCCTCGACCGACTCGCCGATTTCTATCGCGCCGATCAATTCCGACGCCTCGAACGCCCGGATGTTCTCGAGCATTTGCTGCTCAAAGGGAGCGTATCAGCCGCCCTCGCGGCCCAACAGCAAGCGACGACCGACGCACCGGATCAACTCGTGCCGGCGCAAATTGCCGCCACGCCACGCGTGGAAATCCTCACCCCCTCGACGACGGATCGCGTCGCGCAAGACACGCTCCAGGTCCGGGCACGGGTGCGATTAACCAAGGACGTGGCATTAAACAATACGCAGGTGTTTGCCAATGGGGTCGTCGCGTCGCAAGAACGTCTCGTCGAGCGCCGCGAGCTGGACGACGCCATCGAGACAACCTACGAATGGAACGCCCGACTGCCGAGCGAACGCGAGCATTTGATTCAAGTCTGGGCAACATCGGCCCTCGATACGATCGGACAAGGCAGCGTCGTGGTCGAGCAATCCGGCGAACGACCGATGCCGCGGCGCACACCCAAGCTGTACGTGCTTGCGGTCGGTATCGATCACTACCGCGACGAGGCGGTGCAGCCGTTGGCCTACGGCGTTGCCGATGCCCGCAGTGTCGTGTCGCTGTTCGAGTCGTCATCGCAAGGCTTATATTCGCGCGGAGAAAATCGACTGTTGCTCAATGAGCGTGTAACGCCCCAAGCGTGGCGCGAGACATTCGCCGCGCTGCACAAACAGTTGCGGACCGATGCCCAACCGGACGACTTGCTCGTCATTTTTCTGGCAGGACACGGTTTCGTCGACCCTCAAACACAACGATATTACTTTGCTGGTCAGGGGATCACGCGTGACGAGTTTCAGCGCGGCGACTACCGGAGTTCAATTGCCTGTGACGATTTTCACCTGCTCGCCGATATTCCTTGCCGCAAGCTGGCACTGCTCGACACCTGTCATAGCGGCGCGATTGTGCCGCTCCGCGATCGTCAACTCAAGTCGGTCGTCCGTGCGTTGCAACAGGATGTGATCTTGACGCTCACGGCCTCGGCCGGCAACGAAAAGTCGGAAGAACGCTCCGAATGGCAGCATGGCGCGTTCACCAAGGTCTTGCTCGCCGGGCTCGCCGGTCAGGCCGATCACAGCCAGGACGGCGTCGTGTCGCTGGATGAGATTGTGACGTATGGCCAGCGCGAGGTGCCGCAGCTCACTGCAGGACGACAGAACCCCACGGCAGGGCCCGCCGAGCTACTCCCGTTCGTCCATTTACCACTAACTCACGATCGAACTCAGAGTGATTAGGGACTTGTGCTCGGCGCTTCACTCGTAGGTTTTTTTCCCTGCCGATACGCATCCGCGCGACGTAAGAAATATCCACGCAACGTTGCGTCCGACGCCTCTGCCGCTTGCTGCTGGGTCTCCGTGGCCTCGCTGAACTTCCCTTCTTCGGCCAGTACCTCGGCCAGGATATCGAGTTCGCTGGGATTTATGTCCGCCACGTCCGCGACGACCTCACGCGCGGTGTGCTCGGCCTGACGCAAGATCGCGTCGCGGTCTGAACGTTCCAACTTCCAAGCCTCGGCTAGTCGCGCAAGCCAGATGGCCGCATCGGGCGAATCGCGAAAGCACATCAAAAAGTCCCGAAAGCGGCCGTCTCGCTCGATTTGGCTACGATCGATCGGCAATCCCAGGTCGGCCGCCTTGAGTTCGTATGCCGCTCGCGCCTCGTAAATCTCCCAAGCATTGTGAGTCGAGAGCCGCAACGCTTGGGTCAGGTCAGCGATCGCCTGAGAGTATTGCTCCATCCGGCCATAGGCCAAGCCGCGACTATGAAAATCCTGAATGGCAGGCGAGATATTCAGGGCAACACTCAAGTCGTTGATGGCGTCTTGAAACAGTCCTTTTTTTAAGTGCGCGTTGCCGCGACGACTATAGGCCCGCACGTTGTTAGGATCAATGGCCACGACCTGCGTGAGGTCCATCAGTGCGTCGTCCAGCCGATTTAATTCGAGGTAGCAGGTGCCACGGAGCAGCAAGGCTTCGACACTCCGCGTGCCACTAAATTGTACGGCGCGCGTGAGCGGAGCGAGGGCCTCGTCGAACTGTCGGTGATCGTACAGAGCACGCCCTTCGTTGAGTGCGCGCTGAGCTTGAACGCGCCAATATCCCACGACACCACCAACCCAGGCCACGCATACCAGTAACACGACCGCCAGCAACAGCCCCCTTCGGCCGCTGAGGGTGGTCAGGGACTCTGACAAAGCCGGGCGCGGCGCGTCATCCGCCACGGCTCGCAGTGCGGCGACGAATTGCTGACACGAAGCAAATCGCTCAGCGGGATCGAGCGCCGTGGCGCGGCGCACCACCACGCGTTCCGAGGCGTTGAGCGCAGCGAATCGCAAGTCGCCGCGCGACACGGCCGCGACCACGTCAGCGACTACCGTGCTTTCGTAGGGCAACTGACCTGTGCGCAACTCGTAGTACGTGATTGCCAGTGAGTACTGGTCCGTTGTGGGGCTGGGTTCGTGTGCCGTGAGACATTCCGGTGCGACATAAGCCACGGTGCCTGCCGTCGTGTTCGTGGCACGTACATCGCCGACCATCCGTGCCAACCCGAAGTCGCAGACCTGCACGGCGTTGCCCACCAGCACCAAGTTGAACGGTTTCACGTCGCAATGCTGAATACCGACCGGGCCCTCGCCCAGGTCGTGTTGCGGCGCGTTGAGGAAATCGAGAGCGCGCGCCGCGTCATCCAAATAGCGGAGCAACTCGTCTCTCGGGATGCCGTTGAGTCCTTGCTGCTGACATTCTCGCAAGCGCACCGACAGATCGCGATCGCCCAGCCCCATCGCAATGATGAGTTCGACCGGGCGTTGCTCGGCCGTCTCGTCAAATTCAATCGTGTCTTGCAGTGCTGAGATGGGGGTCACGTACTTCTTCAGGTCTTCGACGCGCGTATCGTCAGCGCTGATCACCCGACCAGATTCATCTTTGAGCCAGAAGGCGACCAGCGGCACGAGATTGGGATGCCGGATGCATTTTACGAGCTTGAGGGCTTGAAACTCTTTGACCCCCCGCGCGCCGGTGAGGCTAATGATCTTGACCGCCAACTCGGTCCCGCCGGGAGCGTTGGCCTTCCAGACCGATCCCATGCCCCCCTGGCCAAGAAACTCGGTCAGCTTGGCGCCCGGGATGGGCTCGTCACCCACATGATAATGTTGCAACATGGTCAACCAAAACGGCTCGCGGCAAAGACATTCAGAGAGGAACCATCATAGCCGAGAGCGCTCCGCTGACGCGAGGGTGGGCTTCAGAACCAGCGACGCTTGTCGACGACGTTTTGCAGCGGTTCGCCAGCCGCAAATCGCCGCCAATTGTCAAGCAGGACGCGCAAATGTCGCTCGGCAATACACGACGCATAACCGGCGACATGAGGCGTCAGAATCGCATTCGGAAGCGTCCAGAGACGGTGGTCGACGGGCAACGGTTCGGTTTCGAACACGTCAAGCGCCGCGCCAGCGATCACGCCCGACTCAAGTGCCACCGTCAGATCAGCTAGATCGACAATCGCGCCGCGACCAATGTTGATCAAATACGCCGACCGTTTCATCCGCGAGAATTGTGCGGCCGCGAACATTTTGGCCGTATCGGGCGTATGCGGCGCGGCAATCACCACGAAGTCACTCACCGCGAGCAATTGATCGAGCTGTGCGACGCCCCACAGCGATTCGACTTCGCTCGGTTTGTTGGTCGGTTGGGGGTCAACGGCCAAAATCCGCATGGAGAAAGCGGCGGCTCGTCGAGCCACTTCACGACCAATACCGCCGAAACCGATAACTCCCAGAGTCAGGTCGGCTAGATGCAGATGGGCGCGATCGATGGGACCTTGAATGCCAGGGCCGGTCGCGAACGAGACACGCTCGCTCTCGCCGCCGATCGGTCCCCAGCGATGTTCCTGTTGTTGCCGCAAATACACATGCAGGTTGCGGGCAAAGCAGAGCATGTACCCTAGCACCTGATCGGCGATCACGTCGCTAAAGATGCCTCGCATGTTGGTCAACTGACACGGATGCTCGACGAGTGCGTCGAACATGTAGTGCTCCAAGCTGGCGGTCGGCGATTGAATCCATCGCAATCGCGAGGCGGCGGCCAGCAGCTCAGGAGTCATCTTGCCAAAAAACGCATCGGCGGTCGGCATGGCCGACAGTGCCGCGGAGAGGTCCGGAGTATTGACCACCACGGCCGACGGGACCGCGGCCACGATTTTTCGGAGCCGATCGGTCTCGACCGGCGGGTGGATGACCAGCGTAGGCATGGTTGACGCTCAACTCGTGTTACTGGACGCCGCTCGTAATGCGATGCGTGGGCACGGGTCGGCCCGGGCGGAAACTCTGCAGCGTGTTGATGGTACCCGACGCGCCGATCGATTGGCACTCTGCCGCGATCGCCTCACGCACCAGTTGCTCAAGCACCTGCGGATCGATGGCTACGCGGGCATTCACAACCACGTCGGCCTCGTTGGTTCGGCACCGCGATGCCAGCGATAGCTCACGCGAGGTAAAGCTACTCACCAAATTGGCAACGGCATAAAAACCTTCCCATAAACCGATCACTTTGACATGTGCTGCTTCGGCGCTCAGCACAATAAGACGCTGCTGAATTTGTCCAACCAGGTTCAGCAACAGTCGATCGAGGTCAAAGGGCTTCGGTGCGGTGACGCGCACTTGGGCGTTGAGCCAGCCGAGTTCGGCTTCTCCCTCGGCATAAACATCGTAATCGACCTCCATGACCCGTTGGCCGTAGGAGCCCTTCGTTTCGAGCAACTCACACAGCGGCGTAAACCCTTCGCCGGTTTTGGCTGACATTTTAATGATGGGACGACCCGGAAATTGTTCGTCGAGTAACTGCACGAGTTCGTTGACATCGGTGAGGGCCAACTGGTCGATTCGATTGATGATGACAAAGTCGGCTTCTTCGATTTGCTTGCGGAAGATGTATTCGGCTTTCGGAGAGAAACCCGCGTCGGACTGTCCACGCAAGATGCGGAGACCATGACTCGGCTTGAGAATCACACCGTACGGGGCCATCTCGAACGGCTGCGAATAAATCTGTTCAAGCGGGCGAACCACCGTGGCGACCAAGTCCGTGCAGCTGCCAACCGGTTCAGCGAGAATCACGTCGGGCCGCTCATCGACGCTCAGTTTCTCGATGACGCCGGTCAGGGCATTGAAGTTGCAACAGAAGCAAGAGCCCGCAACCTCGCCCACGTCGAACCCTTGCGAGCGGAGCGCATTCGTGTCGACCAAGTCGGGCGCCTGGTCGTTGGTGACAATCGCGACGCGGCGCCCCAGCGAGCGGTAGTGATGTGCCAGTCGCGAGATGGTCGTGGTTTTGCCCGCGCCCAAAAAGCCACCGATCATCACAAAAAGTGGTGTGCTCATTTACTTACCCTGTTCGTTGCGGAGCGATTGAATATCGGTGAAGGGATACTTAACCGGCTTGTCGCTGCGGTAGTCATGCATGGTCATCCAACTGTAGGCCTGTTGCTGCTTGTTCGCGGGGTCCGGATCCTCCAGCGGTACGCCATCGGCTTCGACATAAACGGTACGCACAACCGGAACTCGGCGGCTCGCAGGAGGTGCGAGCTGATAGTCGCTCCCCCGGGTCTGTAAATACCACATATTGTCACGAAAACCGCTGAGCAACCGTCGCTGGGCGGCCGCCATAAGCTGTTCGCGCTCGATCGCAGGCAATTCGGCCTTCTTCAGGTCCGTGATCATTTTCTGTGTTTCCGAGACATCGAAGCTAACCCAACCGTAGGGCGGCAAGAACGCTTCGAGCTTACAGTGCGAAGGTGAGTTTTTAGGGAAGGTGTTGATGCCATAAGTAACGCGCGTCGGGTAACCGAGGACACGACCCATCGCGGCACAAAAACCATGATAGTCGCTGCAATGACCACGCTGCTTGGTGAGTGCGTGTTCGGACTTGGCTTGCAGCGAGGCATCGACGTGATCGTAAGTGAAGTTCTGCTGCACCCAATGCATCACCTGCTGAAAATCACCGACCGAACGTGTCGGCTGCGGCACAATTTCTCCGAGCAGCTTTTCAAACCGAGCATCGACGACCACCGACTGTGAGTCGCCCTTGCGGTACGGATCGAACGCTCGGGGCCAAGTCGCCGGAGCAACCACCTTGCTGGCATCAAGATGCCAACGCAGCTCCCAGGTACGGACCTGAAACTGATGCCGTATTTGCTGCGCGCCTTGAGGATCGCGAAACTCAAAAAACGCGAACCGATTGCCGTACTCGTGCTCCGTGTTGAGCTGCGGCTCGACCGAAATCGGAAAAGTCGAGAGACGACTGTCGCTGACTTCTTGAGCGGCATCGGAGGGCGGAATCGGTAACCAGACCTTGAGCAACTTGGTTTTGTACGGTGCCGTGACCACCACGGAGAAGTCAACTTGATAGGTCACCGCATTGGACCGCTCGGCCTGATAAGGCAACTGCGGGTCGAGCCGCGTCGACGCTGGTTCTGCGGCGGAGACGGACATCGCGCCAAGAACCAGCATCAACCAAGACAACAACGCCGTTCGCACGTTCATGAAGACGCTCCACACATGGCCACGCGAGCACGACGCAATGAAGATTGATACACACCGGCACCCAACAACGCGCCCAGACACGGAGCCACGATGTACACGGTGAAAAAACCTCGACCGTTGGGCCCCGGGATTGCCGCCTCACCCCAGCCAGCGAAGTACGCGAACAGCCGGGGGCCAAAATCGCGGGCCGGGTTGTAGCTAGCCTGTGTCAGCGGAGCGAACAGCGAGATCAATGCCGCCACGGTCAAGCCTATCAGCATCGGCGTGAGCAGGCCGGGACCTTGGTCCCCCTGCGCTTTGTCGGTCAGTGCGAACACAACGAGCGCCAGAATCGCGGTACCAATCAACTCAATAAGAAAGGCGGAGCTCTCGGGGAGCTTTGTGAACCATGACTCGTAAGCGGCCTGATCGAACGGAGTTGGACCTTGGCTCAACTCGCCCGGGTTGGGGTAATACTCGCCGTAGCACATGGCCGTGATCACGCTGCCCAGCTCGCCCCGAACGACGCTCTTACGTTGCTCGTGCTGCTCGAGGGAGCCTTGGAATGCGACGAATAACACCGCCGCCGCGACAAACGCGCCGCACAATTGTCCACCGATATACCAAGGGACCTGCCGCCAAGGGTGTCCGCGCCAGACCGCAAAGGCCAGCGTCATTGCGGGGTTCAAATGAGCTCCGCTGACGCCGCCGACACAGTAGATGGCCAACATAAGACCGACGCCCCACACGATCGCCACTTGCCAGAGCCCCGATTGAGCGCCAGTCAACACGGCCGCATGAACCACGCCACAGCCGAAGAACACGAGCAGAAATGTGCCGATTGCCTCAGCAATAAACAACGATCGAACACACGGCTCGGTACGGATCGGCAAGCTGGGCATCGGTGCGATATCGCGAAAGGTAAGATGATTCTGACATTCTAACGCCCGCGAGAATGTCGGTCAAACACCGACGACTACCAGAGCAATTTACCGCCATCGAGCACGATCACCGAACCGGTCATGTAGCTCGAGGCGTCGCTGGCAAGATACACGGCCAAGCCACCAATCTCGCGCGGATCGCCCCAGCGTCCCATCGGGATCATCGATTCAACTTCTCCCTTGAAGTCGGGCTTCTCACCGATCCAGCGGCGATTGGCGTCGGTCAGAAACGCGCCTGGCGCGATGGCGTTAACGGTGACGTGATGCGGTGCCCAGTCGGCGGCCACGGCCTTGGTGAACATCGCCAGCGCCGCTTTGCTCGTCTCATAGGAACGACCACGCATGGCCTTGCCAGCCCACATGCCGCTGATCGACGCGATGTTGATAACTCGCCCCTTGCCGCGCGGCAGCATCGCGCCGCCGATCATCTTCGTGCAAATGAACGCCTGCGTCAGGTTCAAGTCGATGATCCGCTGCCAATCTTTAACGTCGAGATTTTCGGTGGGAATGTTGATCCTCCGGCCGCCGACGTTGTTGATCAGAATGTCGATCGGGCCGAACTCGTCGAGCGCCCGGCGGCACATCTTCTCGGCCTCCGCGGGCTCGCCCAAATCGGCCTGCAACTTGGAGCACGCGAACCCCTGGGAAACGAGCTCGGCATGCGCGTTGTCGAGATGCTCGGGATTCGTGCCCACGATGACGAGTTGTGCACCGGCCTCGCCAAGCGCGCGAGCCATTTCGAGCCCCAAGCCGCGTGTCCCGCCGGTCACAAGCGCGCGGCGGCCATCGAGACGAAATTGATCAAGAACAGACACGGCAAATAACTCCGCGGAGGATGGTGGAATAAACGCTGCGTTGATCAAGCCAGGATTTCGCGAATCGGCTGACCGCGATCCATGTCGATTCGCTTGCGGCCGGGAATATCGAGCGCCGCGGGGTCGAGCCCCAACTGATGCAGCACCGTGGCGTGAATGTCGGTCACGTAGTGAGGATTCTCGACGGCATAAAATCCCAACTCGTCGGTTGCTCCGTGCGTGATGCCCCCCTTGATACCGCCTCCCGCCAGCCAGGCGCAGAACGCATTGGGGTGATGATCGCGGCCGTTCCCTTGAGCGCCCGGCGAGCGACCGAACTCGGTCCCCCACACAACGATTGTCTCTTCGAACAACCCGCGTTGCTTGAGGTCCTGCAATAAACCGGAGATGGGCAGATCGACCTGCGCGGCCAAGCGCGTGTGGTTGTCCTTGATCGCCGAGTGAGCGTCCCAGGCGCCGCCACCGCCACCACCATGAAACACTTGTACAAAGCGCACACCTCGCTCGACCAACCGACGCGCGGCCAGACAAAGTGAACCGAACGGTTGTGTCGTCCCTTGGTCGAGTCCGTACAGCTTGCGGGTCGCTTCCGTCTCGCCACCGACAAGATCGAGCGCCTTGGGAACGGCCGTCTGCATGCCGAAGGCAAGCTCGTAGCTTTTGATTCGAGCCCGCAACTGTGGATCGTCGGGATAGTCGATCCCCGAGAGTTGATTGAGCTTGCCGATCAAGCTGAACTCAGCCGCTTGTTCTTCGGGCAAAACACCACTGCCAGCCGGAGCGACGAAGGGCAAGGGCGCACCGCTACCGACATTAAGTCGCACGCCCGCATATTCGGGTCCCAGATAGCCCGCCCCGTGCGTCCACTCGCCGCCACAACAGTCACCGGTCGGTTCGCCGAGCACGACATACTCGGGCAAATTATCATTGCCCGACCCCAAGCCGTAGCTGATCCACGAGCCGATCGTGGGCCAAGCGCCCTCGCGCGGATGACGACCCGTGTGCCACGTGAGTTGCGTGCCGTGGTCGTTGTGAATGGTCCATAGCGAGCGGACGACAGCGATATCGTCGGCATGTTTGCCGATGTTCTGGAACCAATCGCCGACGGTGAGACCGCACTGGCCGTATTGCTTGTAGCCGGTGTTGAGTCCCATGAGCAACTTGCGATTGCCGTGTCCGGGATTAATGCCGACGAGATTTTTGTTGACTCGCTTCTCGTCGAGCAGATCGGCAAACGGAGTGGCGTCGATGCTTTTGCCATCGTACTTGGTGAGAGTCGGCTTAACATCGAAGCTTTCCATGTGACTGACGCCGCCGCAGAGAAACAGCCAGATTACGTGCTTGGCCTTGGCCGAGCGGTGCGGAATCTGCTTTGTCTCGACGGCATGAGCCTGTCCGTCGCGGAGCAACATCGCCCCCAGGGCGAGCCCGGTGAAGCCCATGCCCGTATCGGCGAGAAACTGCCGGCGAGGAACACGGAGACCAGAGACGGAAGACGGGAGACCGGTGTGCTTCGCGCGGTGACGGTTATTCATGATCGAGACGTTCGTATTTCGAGTGTTTTTTCTGGCTTTTATTTGTCACGTATCACTACGCTTCACGGTAGCGTCACAAATTCGTGATGATTCAGCAGTGCATGCACGAGGTTTTCGCGCGCTCGCACGACCGCATCGCCGCTGGGTCGGCTGGCGTCGAGGGGTTGCTGAGCTTTTTCGGTCAGTCGAGCGGCCGATTGCTTAAACCATTGCGATTGTTCGTTGAGGAATAAGAGGCACGCTCCACGCTCGTTGTCGCGTGGCTGGCGCGAGATGACTGTCTCGAAGGCCGCTTGCGTAAATGAGGCATGATCATTTCCGAATTCGTCGTGCAATTTGCGAGCCAGGAGCCGTGATTGAGCGATCGACAGCTCACTGTTGGCCAGCGCCAAGGCTTGTTGCGGCATCACGCTCTCGCGCCGCTCGTAACACTCGTTCACGCCGGCAACGTCGAATATCTTCAGGAACGTCATCTGCTTCTCGGCCGCGTGACGAAAATAGACGCTACGCCGTTTGACGGTCAGCCCTTGCTGATGATCAATGTCGGGGCCACCCTGCGTCAGGTCGAGTTGCCCGGCGACAGCCAGTACGCAATCGCGAACCACCTCGGCCTCGAGTCGCCGCGAAGGAAAATGCCACACGAGCTTGTTGTCGGGATCAACCGTGTTCACCGGCGGAGTGGGGTGTACGGCCGCCTGCCGATAGGTATTCGAGGTGACGATCAGCCGCTGAATGTGCTTCATCGACCACGGTCGCACGCCGGGCTTACTGGGTTGCATCAACTCGACGGCCAGCCAATCGAGCAACTGCGGATGGGTCGGCGCGGCCCCCTGAGTTCCAAAGTTGGCGGTGGTCGCAACGATCGAGCGATCAAAATGCCGCCCCCAAATGTGATTCACGGCCACGCGCGCCGTCAGCGGGTTGCGAGAATCGACGATCCAACGAGCGAGCGCCGTGCGTCGGCCCGTGCTCGAGTTCGGATACGTGTCGAGCTTGCGCTTCGTATACGCCCCATCGAGCGGCTTGGCTCGCGTCTCGACGGCCAGCTTGTGTTTCTGTTCAGCATCGACGAGCTTCTTCGCGGCCGCGTCGCGCTTGGTGACTTGTGCTTTCACCTTGGCATCTTCGAGATTGCCCATCGTGGCGGACTTAAGCTTCGTTAACTCGACCTCTTGCAGCTTGACATCGTTGGCCGCGACGTACACTTCGCGCTCGCTGCTCACAACCGCTTCGGCGCGCTGGGCGGTCACGGTCGCTTCGGCCGCCTTGCGCCATGCGGGACTGCTTGTGTCGCCGGCGAGTTCCAGTCGTTCAACATCGATCACTGCCCGCAACGAAACCCGTTTCGTCTCGGTCAGCGCGAGTTCATGCTCGGCGAGTTGTCGATCGTATGGCGTGACCTTATCGGCCGGGGCTTTGAGTTGCTCGTCGATTTTCTTCCGTGCCTCGGCCACGGCCTTCTCTGCCGCCGCTAGATCGTCGGTCATCACGAACGCTTGTCGCAACGGGTCCGACGCTGCGCGCGGCAAGGCTATTTCCTTGACCTGATAGGTGACGTTCAACAGGCCCAGCACGCCGGGGTCGATCGGTTTGTCCTTGCGCGGATTGCGCTCGTCACCTCGAATGAAGAAATAGGTCGGCGCACTCAGGTCCTTGTCGTAGACACGCGGTAGTGCGTCGACCGCCACGTCGGACGTGCCCGGCAGTCGGTCCAATCGCACCTGATGCGGCTCAAATATCGCGCGAAAAGCGTAATACTCACGCTGCTCGATCGGGTCGGTCATATGATCGTGACAGCGAGCGCAGTTGAGCGTGAGCCCCAAGAGCGACTTGGCCGTGTGCTCGACCGTGTCTTGCAGCCACTGCTCGCGGCTCAGTAGTTTGAAATTTCGGGCCAGATATCCAGTCGCCCGCAGCTCGTTACGATCGGTGGGCGTGAGTTCGTCGGCGGCCAACATGGACACGACCATCTCGTCGTAGGGCCGATCGGCGTTGACCTGCTCGATGATCCAATCGCGCCAGTGCCAGATGTGTGGCTGGCTGTCGCGGATCTGCTTGCCCCAGCCGGCCCAATCGCTGTACCGCCAGATGTCCATCCAGTGTCGTCCCCAGCGCTCGCCATACTCGCCACGAGCCAAGAGTCGCTCGACGACCTTTTCATACGCATCGGGCGACTTATCGGCGAGAAAGGCCTGCTGCTCGGCACGCGTGGGAGGCAGACCCAAGAGGTCAAGGTACAGGCGTCGCAGCAGCGCCGACTGGCTCGCCGCGGGGGCGTGTTTTACCTGCTGCTTGGCTTGCTCGGCCAGAATGAAAGCGTCGATCGGCGAGCGGACCCAAGCGGGTTCGTTGACCTGCGGGACGGCCGGTCGCACAAGGGGCTGAAAAGCCCAGTGCTGACGCGGATCGGCCTGGGGCGTTTCCTGCGGGGCTTTTGCGCCGGTGTCGATCCAACGTCGCACCAAGTCAATGTCCTCGGCCGAGAGTGCGGGACCTTCTTCCTCCGGAGGCATGCGCGGATGATCGTGAGTCCCGGT
>CAYLYE010000093.1:14245-22104 GCA_964387325.1 uncultured Planctomycetaceae bacterium | reverse complement strand
GGTGATCCGCTCGTTGTCGAGTTGGGCTGACCCGAGTGGGACCACGTTGCTGGTGTTGGAGAACTTTCATCGACTGCTGCAGTCCGCTGAAATCATCCAAGCTCTCGCTCGTCAGATTCACGCTGGCAAGCAACAACGCACATTCATTATTATCTTAGCCCCCGTGGTCAACATCCCTGTCGAACTAGAAAAGCTCTTGGTGGTGCTCGAACACGAGTTGCCATCACGACAGCAACTGCAGGAGATTGCTTGCGGCATTGCCACCGAGCCGGGCGAAATGCCCAGTTGTACTGAACTCGAGTCGCTGCTCGATGCCAGTGCCGGACTGACACGTTACGAAGCCGAGGGGGCTTACAGCTTGTCATTGGTTCGCCATGGCCGTTTGCTGAGCGAGACGATTTGGGAACAGAAATCCCAACTGCTAAAAAAGAGCCACGCCTTGACGTTGCATCGCAGTGAAGCTGGTTTCGCCAGCCTGGGTGGCCTGTCGGCTCTCAAGGCGTTCTGCAAACGCTCCCTGCTGGTCAGTAACCGCCAAGATCCACGACGTCGACCACGTGGTGTGTTGCTGCTGGGAGTCCCAGGAGTTGGCAAAAGTGCCTTTTGTAAGTGCCTAGGGGCTGAAGTCGGCCGGCCAACATTGCTGCTCGATGTCGGTGCTTTGTACGGCTCACTCGTCGGGGACACCGAGCGGAACATCCGGCAAGCTCTGCGAACCATCGATGCGATGCAACCCGCGATCGTGCTCATTGATGAAATTGAAAAAGCCTTGGCGGGTTCGACAGGTTCTGGCGACAGCGGAGTCGCAACCCGGTTGTTTGCCTCGTTCCTGACCTGGCTTTCGGACCATGAGAGTGACATCTACGTGGTGGCTTCGTGTAACGACATCAGTAAGCTGCCACCGGAATTCAGTCGATCTGAGCGTTGGGATGGCGTGTTCTTTGTGGATTTGCCGGGGAGAGCTGAGAAGGACGCGATTTGGCAACTTTATCTGCAGCAGTACGGGCTCGGTGAACAACGCCTGCCCGATGACACGAACTTTACCGGGGCCGAGATCAAAAGCTGTTGTCGATTAGCGGCGTTGTTGGACTTGCCACTCGTACAAGCGGCTCAGAACGTGGTGCCCGTGGCGGTCACGGCGGCCGAGCGAGTTGCCGGGTTGCGACAGTGGGCAAGTGGGAGATGCTTGTCGGCTGAGCAGTCAGGGATTTATCGGCAAGTAACCCAACCGAACGGGACTCGCCGGCGTGTGAGCCGTGATCCGTCGAGCAATTGAGCGACGAACAATTGGATGATTCTTTGCAAGCGGCAGTCGGATATCCCGGCTGGCCGCTCGTTTTGTTTATCGAACCCAGGAGGGCTCATTCATGCCCGATCTATTGGATGGCGAGTCGGTCGAGATGCAGGGCTCGGGACGGCAGCCGTATGTGTTGAAAAACGTGGGAGGCGTGTACTCCTGTAATTGTCCCTCGTGGCGTAATCAGTCACGGCCGATCGAACGACGATCTTGTAAGCACCTCCGAAAAATTCGAGGTGACGAGGCCGAGGCATTACGCATCGGTGCCATAGCTGGAACTGAATCAGTCGTCACGCCCAAAGTTGACCGCCAAGTTCCGGCCTTACTGCTGGCCGAGACCTGGGACAGCGAGCAAGACGTCACGGGCTGGTTTGTGAGTGAAAAGCTCGACGGCGTGCGGGCTTGGTGGGACGGCGAGCGTTTCTGGTCGCGGCAGGGGAACATTTATCATGCCCCAGCGTGGTTCACGGTCGGCCTTCCCAACATGCCACTCGACGGCGAGTTGTGGCTGGCCCGTCAGGCGTTTCAACGCACGGTCAGCATTGTTCGCCGGCATGACGGCAGCGAGTCGTGGCGCGAGATCAAGTACGTGATCTTCGACGCACCGGCCCACGATGGACCGTTCGAGTGGCGGCTCAAGCATTGCCAGAATCAATTCCGTCGCCACCCCACGCCGTATGCCACGGTGTTGCCGCAGCTCGAGTGTCGCGGATTCGATCACGTAGAGGCCCAACTCGATTCCATCCTGCAACAGGGTGGCGAAGGTTTAATGCTTCGGCAACCCGGTTCGCGGTACGAGGCTGGCCGCTCGGCGACGCTGCTCAAGATCAAACGATTCCACGATGCCGAGGCCCGTGTCATTGACCACTTACCGGGTGCCGGCCGGCACAAGGGCCGACTTGGTGCCGTATTAGTCGAGTTGCCTAGTGGCGTGCAATTCGCTGTCGGCAGCGGGTTCACCGATGCCCAGCGTAAGCAGCCTCCAGCGATCGGTTCGCTCATTACCTTCCGTTACCAGGAATTATCCGATCGGGGCTGCCCGCGGTTTCCGACTTTTGTGCGGGAACGGACCGACATCGTTGCGGTGTGACCATAGTCTCGATCTTCGACCGAACACGGCCAATCTTGTCCTTATTACTAGGAGCTATTCACCATGACCCGTCGTTTTGAGTTCGTGGGCGGCTCGTCCGCCAAGTTTTGGGAGGTCAATATCTCGGTCAAAACAGTCACCGTGCGTTACGGGCGGCTGGGGACCGACGGCCAGGTCCAGACCAAGGCATTCGCCAACGCCGACCAGGCCCAAAAGCATGCCGAGAACTTGATCGCCCAGAAGATCGGCAAGGGCTACCACGAAACGGCCGTCGCCTGAGTGATCCAACCGTTTATTCACCTGCGGAGATTCTCACGATGGCCAACAACTACCTGCAATTTTCCGAAGCGATCGCTCAGTTGACTCATCTCGAGGAAAACTGGCTCCAGCGGCAACTGGAAACGGTCTATGTGTTCGGCGACCAGGAATACACCGAAGACGAGATGCCCGACGAGTTGTCTGCGTCAGATGCCACTTGGTGTGGCTGCCGAGCCTTGCGGGATTTACCTGACGTCGACAGCGACGACGATGCCGGGTTTCAGTACGAGTTCGGGCAAGGCGATGAACTTGGCCGACATTTGTGGATCTATGCCAATGAAGGTGGCGACCCCAACTGCGTCGCTCATCTGCTACAGAAGTTCTTACGTCAGTTCCGGCCGGATCAATCCTGGTCGCTGACCTACGCCACCACCTGCTCGAAGTTGCGATTGGGCGAGTTTGCCGGTGGGGCCGTGTTCGTGACGGCCACGACGATCGAATCGTTTGATGCCTGCGATTTCGTGAGTACAAGACAAGCCGAATTCACGAGCCGGCCAAGCGGCGGCATGAAATAAAAACGGCCACCGAGGTGGGGCAGAACCTGGGTGGCCTGTCGTTGACGGCGGGGCAGGAACCATCAACGCGTAGTTTCATATTAAGTGATTCTCTTTCGACTGCAAGCATTCTGCTCGCGGTCATCCTCCTCTTTTCACGGAGATCCTATGTCCCCATTGACCCCACTTTTGGACGAGCCTTCCGCAGCCGGCCGCCTGCGGACCACGATGGCCGCCGTGCGGCTGTCATTCACTTGGTTCGGTGTTCGCCGCAGCCTGTCCCAAGAGCAAAAAACCGAGGCGGCCGAGTCTTTTGGTGCGGAACGCAATTACTTCAGTGCCGCCAAGAAGTTGCTCGACACGCAACACCCGGCGTTCAAAGCGGTGACCGCGGTGCGTGGTCGTGCCCTGAATCTCTGGAAGGGCTTGAGCCTGCCTTATCCCGAGCCCGGGATCCGTCTGATCCGCCAAGACGACATTCCGATGTTCGACGTGCAGATGACCACCTTGCGGGACGAACTCAGTGAGGCGGTTGAGCAGCTCGACGCCCACTTTGACGAACTCAAACAAGCCGCCCGCGATCGACTCGGCCGCTTGTACAACGCGGGTGATTACCCTCATTCGCTGGTTGGTCTGTTTCGCCTGGAACATGACTTTCCCAGCGTTGAACCGCCGAACTACCTGCGTGAGTTGAGCCCAGAGTTGTTTCGGCAAGAACAAGCCCGCGTGACGGCTCGCTTTGAAGAAGCGGTTCGTTTGGCCGAAGAGGCCTTTCTGGCTGAGTTCGGCAAGTTGGTTTCACACCTGAGCGAACGGCTCAGTGGCCAGGATGACGGCAAGCCCAAAGTGTTTCGTGATTCGGCCGTCGAAAACCTTCAGGACTTCTTCGCCCGGTTCCGCTCGTTGAATGTCGGCAACAGTCAACAGCTCGATGAGTTGGTCGACCAAGCCCAGCGTGTGGTTCGCGGGATCGAACCTCAGCAACTGCGAGACAGCAACTCCCTGCGACAACAGGTCGTCACCCAGCTCTCGGCGGTGCAGTCGGTCTTGGATGGTCTCCTCGTCGATCGGCCACGACGGAACATTTTGCGTTCCCGTCCCAGTCAGGTGGCCTGATGGAGTTGATTATCGCTTCCACGGGGTTGGCTCGTTGTCTCTATGACGAGTCACTGGATTTACGGGCCCTGGGCCAACTCACGATCACCCGGGCCAGTCATGTCGAACCCGATGCCCAGGGGCAATGGTTCGCTGATCTTTCTCCCTCGACCGGTCCCATCTTAGGGCCGTTTCTTCGCCGTAGTGACGCCTTGGCCGCTGAAGTGGCTTGGTTAACGGCGAATCGCCTGAACCCGGCCGCATAGAGCCGGTCAGGTGCTTTGGTTGCGGTTGTCCGTGTGCGTGGAACGCTCCGGGCGACCGGGGTATGCCACGGCACCGGTTGTGTTTGGTTCTGTCCTTATTACTACGTGGAGTTCTGCTATGACCCAAGCGGATTTTGAACAAGAAGTTGCTGAGACTACAGGCGAGTCGTTGCGCACCATCCGTCGGCGAGGCTTTGGGCTGATCGTGATGCCCGAACGAGAACCGTTGACGGTGAATTGGGATGAACCGCCCCATGCCGAGCCAGCCCGGCCGTTTCGCCGCCGGCGGGTTTTACAGGCCGTGTAACCCAGGTATCTGACAACGGGAATGACCGGCCCTGGTCGTCGGGGCCGGTCATCCTCTTCATCTCTGACCAAGGAGTATCCACTTGATTACGTTCCCACGAGCTTTCGCTCGCCAGTTGCACCAACTGTTGCGACGAAGCGGCTTGCTCAAATCCTTACCCCCTGCCGAGGCGTTCGTGCAGCTCACGACCAGCGAAACCGAGCTGTGTGTCCGCGTGGCTAGCACGGCCGTGGCCCTCGAATACCGCCAAGCTGGACAATACATCCCACAACAACTCGTCTTGCCCACAGGTCTATTATCGATAATAGGAGGAAACTCAGCAGAACCGGTTCAGATCTCTCAAGCGAACCAACAACTCATCATCGAATGGACCGACCGGGGCGTGCCTCAACTGGTCGAACACGAACTTCCGGACCCACTTCTTGATTTGTCATGGCCCGAGTTGGCCCAAGAGTTCACCCCCAATCCACCGACACTCTGGTCGGCTCTTCGTGAGGCGGTGGCGACCACGGACGATACTTCCACCCGCTACGCCCTACGATGTGTCGAACTGCGGCCTGCAACGGGCGAGATTACCGCCACCGATGGCCGGCACGTCCTGATCCAAGGGGGCTTTGTGTTCCCCTGGCAGACGAGTCTGCTGTTGCCCGGGATTCCGTTACTCGGCTGCAAGGAGTTGGCAGCTAGCGGTTCGATCGGTGTCGGGCTGGCTGGCGAATGGTTCACGCTGCAACTGGATCAATGGAAGATTTCCATCAAGGTGGAAACCCAAGGACGGTTTCCCCGCGTTGATGATTGCTTCCCCAGCAGCGAGCCGGCCGCACGCTTGCAGATCAACCCGAGCGATGCGGCGTTTCTCTCGCAGACGCTGCCCAGCCTGCCAGCTGATGACACGTTTAATGGCCGCGTCACCCTGGACCTCAATGGTCGAGTTATCCTACGGGCCCAAGGGGCCACGGCCAGTCGTAGCAGCGAGCTTGTTCTCAGTAACTCGAAACTCCATGGATCACCGGTGCGACTCAGCTCGAACCGGCAGTATCTTGCTCGGGCCATGCAACTTGGCTTTCGCGAACTGCAGATCACCAGCCCCACGGCCCCGATTGTCTGCCGTGATAGCCAGCGGCGTTACTGCTGGGCCTTGCTATCCATTGACAGCGTATTGCCGGCCACGGAAGACCCGATTGTCGTCAACTCCCCGAGCGAGCCAGAGTCTCGAGTTACACAAGCCAAGCAAACGGTAGAGCCACTACGACGGCCGACACTGTCGACCACACCAGGTGTCGAGCCCTCGGAGCAGACACCCATCCAACAAGCCACGGCTTTACGTGATGCCTTGAGGACGGCCAGCACGGCCGCTGGGCAATTGCTGCGAGCCCTCAAACGGCAACGTCAAACTCCCCGGCCACGTCCCAGCAAGCGAGTTCTGCTCGCAGGTTAGTGCGTGTTGCTACATGATCCACTGAAAACACTTGGAGAAATCCATGCTCAAAATCAACGTCGGATTCAACCGTAAAACCGGTGAAGCGAACTATGGGTCCCGCGGAGCTAGCGTCAACCTCGAGCTTGAACTCGACAGTGGCCTGGCCCACGAACCCGAGCGGCTCAAAGACCGTATCCGACAGCTGTTCTCGCTGGCCAAAGCCTCGGTCGACGAGGAACTGCACACTCAGCCGCCCGACACGGGGACGCATCACAGCAAAGCGAACGGCCAGGCGACCAACAGTCATAAACAACCTCGCGACAAAACCCGAGCAGCCACCGACAGTCAAGTGCGAGCCTTGTTGGCCATCGCCGATCGGCAAGGGATCGAACTCAGCGACAAACTGCGAGCCGGCTACGGCGTCGACGAACCACACGAACTAACCATCACCGAGGCCAGCCAGCTGATTGCCGAGCTCAATGGCAAGACCAACGGCAAAGGAGGGCACCGATGATTCGTGTCCCCTCTCAACCACGGACCACGTCACCACCGGTTCGCGACTACATCAGCTACTCGGCGATCGGCACCTATCAGGCTTGCCCCCTGCGGTACTACTTCCGCTACATCGTGGGCTTACCCGAGCAAACGGTCTCCGCCAGCTTGGTGTTCGGCAGTGCGATCCATCGAGGCGTCGAGCATCACTTTAATGAGTTGTTGGCTGGCAACGAACCGCCGACGCTTGAGGCGTTATTGGCCGAATATGATCGGCACTGGAAAGAAGTCGACCGCGAGCAGGTCAAGTTCGGCAAAGACGACACGGACGAGTCCTTGAGCTCGCTGGCCCAACGGATGTTTACAGCCTTTCAGGCGAGCACTTGGGCTCAGCCCCAGGGGCACATCATTGGCGTTGAAGAACAACTGCGAGGTGCGGTGGTTGCCGGGGCCCCTGAGTTGCTTGGCCGGCTGGATTTGTTGGTTGAGACGGATGAGGCGTTGCAAATTATTGACTTCAAAACGTCCCGGTCGCGATGGTCCGCGGATCAGGTCGATGATGCCGCCGGGCAACTTTTACTCTACAGCGAGTTGGTGCGGCGATTGTCGCCCGGCAAACGGATCCGCCTGCAATTTGCCGTGCTCACCAAGACCAAGACACCACAGCTTGACATTCATGAAGTCGCTTACGATCGACAACGGGTAGACCGAACCAAACGCATCGTCGAGCGAGTCTGGCAGGCGATAGAGGCTGAGCATTTTTATCCAGCCCCATCTGCCATGCAGTGCTCAGGCTGTTCATTTCGTGAGCCCTGCCGGGCCTGGTGCGGCTGATGCCGCAGGAGGAAACATGGGAGCTCGTCACAAACTTAATCAAGCCTACGCCAACGGTTCACTGCTCACCGCCACGATGGTCGGAGTACTGTTCGATTCGTGGGCGTTCTTTTGGGTAATGCTGGTGTATCGCTTAGTGTGCAACTTATCGGCCGGTGACATCCGTCAATCACGGCCATCGCGGAAACGCTGAACCCCGGTACTGCCCTGATCGTGCTCGGCTGCGGCCGGTACGACAGGGCGGTG
>CAYLYE010000093.1:0-14235 GCA_964387325.1 uncultured Planctomycetaceae bacterium | reverse complement strand
CCGGGGGAGAGGTAGTCGAGAGAATGGTGGCTTTGCTTTAGGTCTGACAACAGACGAGAAGCAGCTTGCAGAAATGAAATCGGTGCTCATGTCTTATTCATTCAGTGCACCGAGCCGGGCAATTACTCGTTAGGTAAACGAGTCTCTTGAACTTCTAATTGACCTGGCCAAGGCCGCTTTTTGGGAAGGCAACATTCAAGCGGGTGTTACAACTTCATCGCTTTCTGATTCTGGCTTGCTTTGCCACCACTCGTTCAATCGAGAGCGAAGCGAACGCAGTTTTTGGTTAAGCCGTGGTTGCCAGTAGAGAACCACCATCGCTAAGCAAGGTAGACCAATACTTAACAGCCCCAACATTTGTAACGCCTCCAACCGCCAACGTGGATAGTCGTAGATCGCCGCATCAGCACTAGTGGGCTGTTTTCCTTTCCAGTGCGAATAGGCGAAGCTCCGTAGCGCAATGTCGCCATATCGAGTAAGAGAAAGGTACGAGGCAAAGCTCGACAGACGATTGGGACGGGCCGCATTCGTGCGATTGACCTCCTCCGCCGGTACTTGGTCAGCACGGGTCGCGCCTGCAGTCGTACGACAAGGGTCACAGAGCCACATAAAAGAAACGGCATTTTCCTGCTTAGCCCAGTATTGGGCTCTACGGTGGCAACCGGGGGTGCTGCACTGGTGCAAATTGAGTTCACCATAGGCTTCAGCGAGTGACGCTACCCCTTGCCCGGCCACCTCCACGCTGAATACGATCTGCGCCATCATCACCAATGGCAGCAGTAGGTTCGCCAGGAACTTACTGCGATTTGCAACTGTCGAGATAATCAATCCAATGCCCACGGCGGCCAATCCGGCCAACATAAGTACGAGAAGACACCCCACAACTCCAAAAAGCATGGCTTCCAGGCCGATCCACGACCGTACCACCATCAGCAGCAACACGAAGACCGCTGTTTGGGCCAGGGACAATAGCCACAACACCATAGTTTTGGCCGCCACATATGGCTCGATGCGCAGAAATCGCAACCGCTCGTGCTCGAAAATTTCGCGCTCGTCAACGATCGACATCAGGCTCAGACTGGCCCCCATCCAAATGCATGCCAGGACAGACAAGAACCCCAAAAGATGCCAGTCCGTAGGTTTGACGGCCAAGCCGATAGAAAGAGCAAATAACATCGGCAGGATGGCCAGCGGCACGACAAGCCGTTTATTTGCCTCATTTCGCAGCAGGATCCACTCGCGGCGAACAAGAATTCGGAACTGGTGGACGCACTTTCGGTAGCGATTCAATCTTGACGGAACCGCGGCAGAGAGGGTGTGGTTGAAAGGTTCGTGCGTGGACGTGGGGCTACTCTCAGGTAAAGTTCTCCAATCGACTCGCTCAAGGTCTTGCTCTCCGGCCTGCTTCTGCAATTCTTGCGGTGTTCCCCAAAACACCTGCCGGCAGTCCCGCAAAACCATAATCCGATCAAAATCTTCCAGGTGATGAAGACCATGCGTCACTATGACGACGGTGCAGCCGCGCCGACAAAGAGTGCGTAGCAACCGCATCAGTGTTTGCTCTCGGCCACGGTCTAGTCCGCTGGCCGGCTCATCCAGAATCAGCAACCGTGGTTCACCGGTAATCTCTGCCGCTGTGCGCCATCGCTTCGACTCTCCTCCGCTAAGTTTGAGGCATGGTCGCAACCAACTGTCTTTACTCAGTTCGACCTGCCTCAGAACGGAACTGATCTCACCGTCATCAATAATCGTTCCGCGAAGTCTGGACGTAAAGCTGACCCCGTCCCAGGCCGAAAGTTGTTCGTGGACGACTTCCTTTTGCGACACATATCTGACCAGTCCCCGAAACCACTCAGGTTCGCTAACCACGTTGCGGCCATCGGCCGTGACCACTCCCTGGTCGCAGTTGTCGAGAATCGCGCGGATGAGCGTGGATTTTCCGCCACCGCTGGGGCCGGTGACTGCTACAAATGCCCCCCTCGGAATCGACGCATTGATCCCCTGGATTTTATCCTTACCAATGTTCTGCAGCGTGAGTTCGACACCACGCAGCGACTTAACGGGCAGTAGGTAACCGTCGTCACCGTACAAGCTAAACGTCCAGGCAAACTGACCAATCTGAATCAAGTCGCCGCTCTTCAACCTGCGGGCAACGATCTTTTGACCGTCAACAAACGTCCCTCTCTTGCCGTCCGAGTCGATGTCGATAATCCAGTAGGCTGCCGTGCCAGGTTGATGCGAAACAAGACAATGCTCGTAGGAGACTCCGTCACCACTCACGTGTATCGAGTTGCTGTTTTCGACACCGGCAATTCGGTTGCCGAGACAATGCCAGCCCTGAGCATGGCGGAGCTCGATTTCGCCGCTACGCAAGTCAGCAATAACGGGAGTGTCGCCCGTGCCCGGATGGGCGACTAGTCTCACTGATAACGTTAAGTCTCCCCATGTCCGCTGCCCTGGCGCAGGAAGTTCTTCGATGCTTCCACCGCAACGCAGCATTACGGAGCGGGCTGCAGTCTTGAATCCATGTGCCTCGACCCGACCGAGAGGAGTTGCGGCGATCACTACCGGCTGATCAATCGGACCCGTGGATTCGGCTGGTTCGACATTCGGCCATGTCACCCGTAGTCGCAGATTGCATCGCCGTGGGTCGGCCCATGCCTGCAAGGCCTCGAAAACCTTAGGCATGCCCCTAACCCAGTCGAGCTTCAGGCTGCAGTCCGGGCAGACGGGTGAGGCGGCTGCACTAACAGACCAACAGTTTGGGCAGACGAGCGAATCCCGCGAGACATCCGCAGCGACATCGGTCATTTGTCGCTCGTACCTTGGGTGACCGGGTCTTCTTTGGCAAGATCGGCCTCGTAGTACGTTTCCATCTTTAAGTTGACGACCTTCTCTGTACCGAAAAGCAGGTGGTCCTTACTGACCCAGTTGGCGTTGGCCGTCCACGACAACTTTGCGAGTCGCACCAACAGCTTGTCCGCGGAGTAGTGGACATATCCGCCAGGTTGGGGCGTGATGTTGCCCGTTCGTTTCAGGCCGTCCACCGTTCCCGCCAACGTGACGTTTCCACCAAGGACATCCAATACCGACACTTTTTCGCCGTGACGGTCCGCTTCCTCCTTCTTGGAAAGTTTGAGCGTGCCATCGGCCTCGACATCCATCATCAACCCGCAAGCAGCTCGCACGTCCTTGACGGCCACGTCGAAAGGTAGGCCCACTGGCTTTTTGACCTCCTCGCCCATGATGTAGTCCATCATCAAGCTGCTGTGATAGGCAAGTTGATCGAGCTTGTGGGCATCGAAGTCCTTGTTAAGCGGTTTGACATAGACTACGCCCAAGCCGGAGATGTACTCGATTTCGACTTTCAGCCCCCTCAAGTCGTCCATTCTGGCAGCGATCGGCGGTACTTCTGGGTCGGGAACTGGCATGCCATGTTTTTTAAGCTGGTCGCGAATAAACGTAAGGGTTTGTTTCAAATCCGGGTCCAGGACCTTGATAAGATCTTTTAACTCCGTGTACCCAGGGATCTTCTCGAGCCCATAGCGGTCAAGTTTTTCCCAGACAATCTGCACGATTGGCGAATCGGGCATGCTCAATTGAATCGTGCTGTTACTCTCGGCGCGAATCTGTACCACCTCACCAAAGAACTGCTCGAACACGACAGCCGTCCCGCGGTTTTGCTTGACCTTGGTTTGGACGGCAATCCGATATTGGTATGCGAAATGGGCGTTACCCTTGATACCCCAGTCACGATTGGTCCCCTGCCCGGTCATGTTCAGCAGGGCAAGGCTGTTGACCGTCTTACCTTCCTTGTAAAACTTCGTGATGGCGTCTTGAGGAATCTTCTTAGGCCGATCCTTCGGGGAGGCTAATTCGCGCGTTTCGCCTTGCTTTACGGTCTCAGCCGGCGTCTGCTTCGATCTGCCCGGCTGTTCGCTTGGCGTAGGAGGCGCGGGCGGTTGGAACCACCAGATTGCCAAGACGGCGAGTACGAGTATGCCTAAGACCGCCCACATTGTTAAGTTGCCGTTACGATTTTGCATGATTAGGACCATGGGATTAGGGATGCCGTGAAGTTTGCCGCGAGATGGGACATGACTGCCCCTTACTCATGACCCTCCGAGCGGGTTTGACGTATTCAAAAGAAGACTTCGGGTGGGGGCCCGGGACAGTTATCGACTTCGTAATCGAGTTCAAATCCGTCCTGTGCCGATTTGCCTTCGAAATGCAGCAGCCAGATAGCTAGCGGGCCATTGAATCTGTCGTCGTAGATACGGTATGGCCAATAGCGAACCCGATTCGGACTGCACAAGGCGACTATAATGGGAGCGCCCTTGGTCCACTCAAAGTTGATGCGGCGATGCTCAAGATCATTAGAATAATCGTGCTCTTTTTCATCACTCCAATCATGGACTTTCGTATCAATCCACCTCTCCACATATATCCGAGCATATCGCTCCGTACCGTAATCTTTCGGCGCTGTGCCTTTTTTCAATTGCAATGTCCAAGTGCCATGCTGATCGAGATCTTTCAGCCAACTGTTAAGGATTGAGCGGACGGACTCCTTGTGAGGAGCGATCTTGGTATCGAGATCCTTGAACTCGATACTTGGGTCCCGTGCCCATGTTTGCCACAGAACTGCCGCATCAGTGAGGCACAACAGTCGGTCCTCTACGGCATCCCAATTCGCTTTTTCCCAAGGGGCTTTGGTCGCGGTTGAGAACCGTTTGCCCAGCTCCGAATCGGCTTTCTGCCACAAATCGTCATTAGCAGATCGTTTTTTCTCACACTGCTTGAGCCATGTATCAAAAATGACACGGTCGGATCCATCATTTAGCGATTTAATTTTCTCCTTTATTTTCTTGATCGCGTCTTCCCTGGACGACGTGTCCAGCGTCACTGAAGACCATGATTTTTTCGACTTCTCCGACGGGTCACGTCCTGTTAACCCGTTCAACCAGTCGACATCCGCCGTGAGTTTGATTACTTCGGCTTTCAGCTTCTTGTTCTCTTTATTCGCTTCGGCAACAAGTATGCGGGTCTCAATGAGTCGCTTTAGATTGGCGTTATTTGTGAACCAGCCCCCAGACAGGATGCAGAACACCAAGAGTGACACGGCAATCCCTACACGAGCCATCACTACTTGGCGTCCCCGCACGGCCTCACGTACAGCTGCAGCATCCGGTGGACGCTGTTCCTGTTCCGCCAACAACAAGGCAAGCAAATATCGCAACCTTCCCTCGGGTCGCGGGTCTGGCACCCATCGCCACGACCACGGAATTGGTTGAGGCGGTCGTGACTCCTCCGAATCACCATCGCCTGACTTACCTTGCCACAGTACCCAGAGCAATTTGCCCAACATGTAAAGATCGGATTGGAAAGTCGGCTCCTTCGGTCCGTTTTTCCACTCGGGTGGGAAGTAGTCTTTCGCACCATTAGCGGGATACCTTCCTGCAGACCACTGCACGAGACCGCCTATCTCAGCGTCAGCAAGCCAAAGGATCCCTGTGAATCGCTTGTCAGCGGACAACACTTGGCTCACAAACACATTGACCGGGCGAACATCACCATGTGCGATTCCTGCTTGATGTAATGCGGCGAGGCCAGTAAGCAATTGTTCGCCAATAGCTTGTGCCGTCGCTGGCGAAAAGCCCTTGCCCAGTGGAATGGCGATCACGTGGTCCTGTGCATCATGCACCAGATAGACCACGTCGTCGCTCTTACCGATCTCGCGAATCGGTAGTACAAACGGTAGTTGCTGCTCCAAGAGCCTGTGCGCGCGGTCGAGCACCGGTTTTTGCCACGTGGCTGCTACACCTTTGACTTCAAGGAATCGCACGACACGTCGGACAGGCCGTTCGACATCCGCACGGCAGTCCTCAACGAAGTATACGCCGGAGTGTTCACGAGAGCCGTGTAGTTCGTTTCCGACGATTTTCAGCCCCGATGGCAGCAACTTCTGAAGGCGGTCGCTATGATTAGCGTTCGAATTGGTCATTTATCGCTTTGTCCCCAGACGAGAGCGTTTATTATCCACGGGAAGACTTGCCTATCTTCTTCCCTGGACTCGGGAAATGTCAGCAATTCCATGTGGTTCAAGTCGAAGACTTTGTCAGCTTGGACATCTTTCAGCCGAGCGCTTGCTAAGGAGACTGCGCCGTCGCCGAGGCCGTCTTTAAGCTCGTCGGCACGGACTGCGTCGAGGATCTGCGTTCGCGTGGCTGCAGAAAGTTGTCGCTGCTGGCAAATCCGCACCAACTCCTGCTCCAGCGCCGCACGCTGTTGTTCGTTGACAACGCTCTTACGTCCGCGTGCCGAAAAATACCGAACATCGGAAGCACGCCCGTGGGCATTCAGCGTCGTTAGAAACCGGCTGCCAGGTTGTAAGTCATCAGCCGCTTCACCCAAGCCGTCGGTCATGGTAGCGAGCAATCGCTGCGGTTGGGGCAGCACTTCTTGAAACATCTCCAGCCAGGGCTGCAAGCCGGCCAGACGCGAGCCTGAATGGGGCACCCCCAGCAGGAAGATGTCGGTGACACACCCCGGGTTCTTGCCGGGCGTCTCCAACGCATAGCGAGCGACCAAGCCGCCCATACTGTGGGCAACGATCGCCAGTCGTAACTTCGGGTAATGCTTGAAGAGATCCTCGAGTTCTTGACTTAGGCGATCACCGGACCAAGCAATGGGGCCATCGTTTGGGAAGTCAAATGTCAACACCTGGACGTTCTTTTGTTCGAACGCTGCTCGCATGGGCTGCAGGCTGGATACCGTCGAATCCAAGCCATGCGTGAGCAGCACAGTTCGCCGGTCGGGGTCAAACCGATTGGGGAGGTGTAACCCAAGCCCAGCCGGCCATTCGTTTAGCGGCACACCGACAAGTCGTGATAGGCGGGCTCGTACTTGGCGACGGACTTGATCGTCCTTGTTATCTGGTACCGACAGTATGAGTTTACCGGGCTCGAAACGCGTGTGGACAACGCCGGTCTTATCAGCGAGTAGCAGAATAACCTTTTCGCCTGGAGTCAGCGTAAGTTCGCGATCTGGGATGGTGCGCAAATCGTACGCTGTGCCCAGCTTTCGATTGCACTCATCGAGAAAGGTGTGCAGTGAGTAAAACCGTTCCTGGCGCAGCGGAACGATGAGATCAATAGATCCATCCGCCGCTGCGAAGAGCGGAGCAAATAATCCGACGGCCCAAAAAAAAGCGAGACTCCACTTCAACATGGCTGTGCCACCTTTCGCTTCGGCGACAACAACTCAATCAAATGGAGCAGCCCGTAACAATACGGAGTGGACGCCCCCTGTTGAGTAATCCCAGAGCTTGTGCGCGGGCGATGGGACGCTGCAGAAGTAGCAACACCGGTTGACGTACCGGTCAACAGATTTCTCGTCTCTTGGATTCGAGACGCTGATGTTGACGGACAAACCAGGTGCAGGCCGCCTGATGCCCGATATGCCCGTTCGATGATCGTTGACATGCTGTTCCCAAAGAAAAAGGAGCGCCGAACCAAGGCCGCTCCCAGAGCCCCGCAACAGGGCGCAACAGAACAGCACCTGGCCGACGCTCCTTTCGGAGCGCGGTCCAAGCACTGCTTCTGTTGAATACAAGAGCCCAAGGACTCAGGGTTGCGGTTTTCTGGGAAGCAGAAACTTGACGCTCGCGCGTCGTTCAAAATGTTTCAATAGCCGTTGTCGGCCGTGATCATTCCTCGTGTGAAGTTGTCGGGCGACCAGAGAATGGTCACCATCACCCCCTATCCTAATGGCAGAGCCCAGCCCTCGCAATCAGGCACTGGCCTCACATCCAATTACACATCCAGCCGGACAATTGCACGTGACAGAGGAGGAACTCGATACACCGAGTACCCTGGGGCAATCATCAGCGACGCCGATTCACCATTCGCTGAGCGACAACGTGCCTTCGCCCAAGCAGGCTGTTATCATCGTTGTCTCGAGGGACACGGTCTCTGGAAAAGTCCGGACCGAGTAAGCTTGCGTGTGGATTAGCCAAATGAAATCTGCGGAGATCGAGGAACATGATTGCTGGTAGGACTGGGGCTCGTCTTGGGGTGTTTCTCGTCTGCGTTGTGGCGGCGATCGTCATTCCGACTCGGCCGGTTTTGGCCCAACCGCCCAGCACCGTAACGAAGGCCGGCCCAGCGAAGACTTGGTTCGACAATGGGTGTCGCGTCTTCATCTGTGGCCACAGCTTTCACATTTTTAATTCCAGGTATCTCGGACCCATCGCGGGCCTCGCCGATTTGGACGATCACGAGACCGTCGGCTCGCAGATGATCGGCGGCTCAAGCGTCACGCAACATTGGGATTTGCCGAGCGACAGGAACCGCGCCAAAGAGGCACTGAAGTCGGGCAAGGTCGACGTCATGACCATGTCGCCCAATTGGGTCATTCCCGATCCGGCAATTGACAAGTTCGTCGACCTCGGCCTCGAACACAACCCTCAAATGCGATTCGTCGTGCAAATGTCGTGGATCGCCTACGATAGTACGGTACGAGGCGGGATTAAACGCCTCGAAGAACGCGACGCCAAAACCATCACCGAACTGCAACCGCTGCAAGATGTGTTTGCCAAAGCAATCGAAGCCCAGGTCGCCACGATCAATGCCAAACACGACCAGCCTGTTGTGTTTATCTCGCCGGTCGGTCATGCCGTGCTGAAACTCCGTGAGGCGGTGATCGACGGCAAAGCCCCAGGCATCAAGAAGCAGTCGGACCTCTATCGCGATCTGCTCGGGCACGGCCAACCGCCGATTGTGGCCCTGTGCTGTTATGTGAATTACGCGACGATCTACCGTCGCAGTCCAGTGGGGTTGCCCCCCTTTGACACGTTTAATAACCAGGTCTCGCCCGAGCTGCACAAGGTATTGCAGGAGATTGCCTGGCAGACCGTCTCGAAATACGACCCGAGCGGTGCACCAACCGTCACGGAGGCAAAGTGAGCGCAAGGAATTTTGCAGACGTATGAACGGCGAGTTGATCAGGGTGCAACCCACCGCACGCCGTTTTCCATGACCCGCAGGTTCTCGGCCTGCCGGTAGACGGGGTAGGTCTCATGTCCCGGCCGATAATAGAAAACCCGGCCTTTACCGACCTGCCACACACAGCCACTACGAAAGTGTTCCCCCTTATCCCAGCGTTCCTCGAAGATCACGTCGTCGGGAACGGGAACGTGAAACGGCTCATCGTACATCTCGGTCTGCGGGATGTCCCAATGCTTCGGTAATCCCCTGGCGATCGGATGATCCGGAAGTAATGTACTGACATGACTCGGGGCACCATCGGCACGCCAAGCCGGAAAGACACAGGCCGGTGGCGTTAATCGCCACACGCCGTCGAACTTTTCCAACGATGGCGTCAGCTTGGCGTCGCGTTTGATTAGATTACGATTCAAGGGAGCGGTGAAGTCGAAATTGGCAGTCGCACGCTCGGCTGCGGGGATCTGTTTCGGGGCATCGACCTTGGCCCGTTCGTGCATCAGTCGCATGAAGGGCTGTGCGAAATGGGCCGAGTGCAAAGCAATGAAGCCGAGTCTGCCGTCCAGCACTCGCTGTACAACTTCTTCAACCCGATCTGATTTGACATCACCGTGCTTGACATGGCCCCACCAAACGATGACGTCGGTCGCGTCGAGCGTGGCCGAATCGAGTCCTTGTTCGGGCGAACCGAGATTCACGGAGAGTACACGCAGACCGGGCTGTTTGCTAAGGTGATCGGCGATGGCGTTGCCGAGAAAGTTCTCGTAAGCCTTGGCTTGCTGCGGTTGCTGCTCGTCCCACACGAGAACACGAACCGGCTTGGGTTCTTGACCTTTCGCTGGTGTCAACGCGACCGCCAGCATCGAGAGGAGCAGCGTGAGTCGAATGATCGCCTGCATGATATGACCTGATTTAACCTCGACCAGACTTTGAATCAGCCCCCAGCTTTTTGACGACCAGAGCCAACATAATGAGCGACCAGCCATTAAGCACCATATCGACACCGACGAACATTCCGATCACCCACAGCCCTGAGATCGGCCACTCGTGCCAGATCATCATACCAAGCAGCAAGTTGACAAGACCGTGCAAGAACAGCCAGGTTCGATTCTGATAGTTTACCACGAGAGCAACGAGAACTCGAAACAGCCCACCCAAGATCAACAATGCCGCGATGACCATCGTCAGCGCCGAGGCCGTGGCTCCTGGATGCGACACAATCAAGTAGCCGATGACTGCGTACAACACTCCAGCGATCAGGTCGAGGTAAAAGCCACTCCAGGCCCTCAGCGCGATCGCTTGGACGATTTGCAGGATACCGCCGACGAGCATCAGGCTGCCGATGAACACCATCGTCGCCAGGGTAACCGCTACCGAGGCCCCAATCGCGATCATGCCGAGAAGCTCCAGCACGACCCCCATAGCCAGCAGCCAGCCCCAGCGTCGTCCAAGATCGCCAAAATCGACCATTTGCAGTTCGAGCCGTACTTCGTCCTGACGGGGCAACATGATAGTTCTCGTGGGTGTAAATCGGTGGCCAATCAAGAACCGCCGCATTCTAACCGAAACCCACGAGGAGTGCGTGTGGTCATCGATTTACCAATGAGTCATCCTTGCAGGCAAGTCCTTCAGGAGCTTAACCTGGGGCTTGTCAATTTCGAAAACAACGGCTCTGAAGCCACACGAATTTGCCACCCACCGTGGAGTATTTTCAAATGCACGCCCGCGTCATCAGACTGTTTGTTGTTGCCCTGTTAGCGATTCGAGGTACGGTCGTGGCCGAGGAGATTCGCCACTCGTTCTTTGTGGCCGGCCCGACCTTCACGGGCATCATTGACGAAGACGGCCAGGAAGCGTGGAACGCCGGACAGGCTGCTGCTCGCGATGGGTATGTGTTGCCCAACGGCAATGTGTTGATTGCCTGGACGGGTGAAGTCAAAGAGTTGACCCGCGAGAAGCAAGTCGTCTTCCGGTACGCACGCTCGGCCGAGAACAAAGAGATCGGCACCTGCGAGCGACTCGACAATGGAAACACGTTGGTCACCGAGCTCGGCCCCCGGCCGCGATTGTTAGAAGTGGACCCGCAAGGCCAGGTTGTGCTTGAATTTCCGCTGCAACCGGAAACGGACAATGCCCACATGCAAACCCGCATGGCTCGCAAGCAAGCTAACGGCAACTATCTCGTGCCGCATCTGTTGGCGTTCAAGGTGAAGGAGTACACGCCGCGTGGCGAGGTGGTCCGGGTTATTAACACGGATTTACAGGGACTTGGCGGCCGCAAAGCCGAGAACTGGCCCTTTACGGCCATCGGGCTAGAAAGCGGCAACGTCTTGGTCAACCTGACTCACGGCAACAAGGTGGCTGAGTTTGACCGGCAAGGCAATGTGGCGTGGAAGGTCTCCAACGAAGATTTGCCGGGCAAGCCCTTCGATGATCCGTGCGGCTGTCAGCGTTTGCCTAACGGGAACACCGTCATCGCCAGCTACCACGCTGCCAAGGGCATCAAGGCCTTCGAGATCACCCGCGACAAACAGATCGTGTGGACTTATGAGGGGCCACATCGCGTGCATCATCTGCAGGTGCTCACGACGAATGGCAAGCCGATTCCAGGTAAGTCGCTACGGTGATCCGGTGCTGGTCAGCCCCATGCCGTGCCTGTAGGGAAACTGGCCATACGACCCTAGACGGATAAGGCGATCTCACTTCTCTGCCACCTGTTCCTTCGCTTGCTTGTGGATTTTCCAAAGTTGCAATGCAAGCAATGCCAAAAAGCCACTGGATAATCCATGGCATATCGATCGAGGTACCGATGGGGATAAGTACAATGCCCCAATCGGGACAAGGTGCATCGCGACAAGCATCAGGTAGCCGATGAACTTGTTCAGATATATTTCAATGCTCCAGATTGGCTTGCGTTGATGGCTCATAGTCTAAAATTCCAATCAATGGTCACTTTCACGAAATTGATCTATTGGAAATCACCTGAAGTCGACCGTCTCGACAACAACCGCCCACGCACCTCCGAGTATTGTTTCGCTTCGCTGGCCAGGTCCTTGGCCAGCTTCCGTCGCTCTCTCACTGACAACTCGCCTTGCTGTCTTCGCTTGCCGTTCAGGGCGACGCGAGCCTTGCCGGCTTCGGTCTTTGGTCCAGTCGCCTGCTCCCCAAGGTCGCTGGATCCGCGCTGCGTTACTTGACCGTTCACGCCCGGCAGCGGTCAGCGGACAGCGACCATAACGCGATGCTACAACCCTAGAGGCCCCAGTCTTTTTTAGCTATTCGGCCATGGCCCGCGATGGCCGACCGGTCCGTGCCGTCTGCTTCGCCTGCTCGCGGGCGCGCGGTGCCTTCGTGGAGGGTACAAAGGGCCGCAATAGCGGATGGTTGAAATCCGGTGCACGCTGAGGGCCTCGGCGGGTAGCTGGGGCCCCGTTTGGCAATAACCGTCGGACATCCAGCAGGCTGCGGAGCGCTTGGTCGAGCCGCTTCTGGCTCTGCTCGCAGCGACGCATGGCAAAGGCCAGCAGTTTCAACGAAGCATTCCCTGACGACTCATGACGAGTACGGAACTCTTCGGCGGTGGCCAACTGCAGATGGGCCAGTAAAACTTGTTCGCCGGCCAGCCGTTCAATGACGCTACACCCCGCTGGGATGAGTTCCGCCCGCTGCGCCTTCAACTTACGTTCAAACATTTCCACGATGACCGGATTCGCCCCCGCCAACTGTCGCAGCATCAAGCTCTCAGTCTGCACCCCTAAATCCCCGGCCTGCTGCCAAATCTCGGGATGTTCATCGAGGACCTGGCGCAACTCGGCCAACGCAGCCGGGTTTTTGTTCGCCTGACGGATCAGCTCAGGCAACCCGAGTTCGGCTTCGGTCAAGGGCGGTGTGGGCCGCGGTGAGGACGCTGGTTTCTTGGAACGTGCCACGACGAAGCCTCCATTTTCCTCGATCGAAACGATGAAACCCTGCGATCAACATCCCGGCGTTCACCAAATTGGCCAGCAAATCCGCCAACGGCTGTCGCTGTCGGTCAGCGGCAACTTGCTCCGCTATAATCTGTCGTTCCGCGTCCCGGCGTCGCTGGCGCTCAGCCACGCCAAACTCGGCCACCTTCGCCGCCACGCCACGGCCGCAATACAAAGTCTCTACTCGCCCGTTGCGGCGGACGCTCACTTGAAAGTAGCGGCGGGTTTGTCGGCGGGTCCAGGCCATGATGTCTCTCGTTACCTACATTTTCAGCATTGCGCAACGAATACGACAAGTGCAACTGAGCGCCACGGTCAACAATTTTTCGCTACCGTGCCACGGTCCTCATGCTTTGCTTTGTGGACGCTGCGATCGTCACCGCTGACAATTGTTGCTGTGCGGACTGCTCCATCGTCCATACCGGGCCTAGCTCCGGCGGCAACCGTGCTGCCAACCAACCACGTTGCAACAGTGTGCTCTCCCGCAGATCGGACAGCATGTGCAACTCGCTGGCGGACAACACGCGGGCTTCGTGGGCACTCGTGATCTCAGGTTCACCCGTCGGTGACCTTGTCAACAAATCTCGGGCGGCCACCAGGATATCTGGCAGCAACTGCGGAGCAGACACCCCGTAGATGACGATGGGTAGCCATTGCAGTAACCGGGCCTGCCACGTGGTACCCAACACGCCGACATCCGACACGATGCGTTGCAGCAGGTCTCGAGCACCGCGAAAAGGTCGGATGTCATAAAATAGCCACTCGAACAGGACGACGACCGGTTCGGGTAGCCCCTCGTCCACGGCAATTTCAGCCGGCGTCTGGCCCGCGAGTAGACGTGCTTCGGGATATGCACGAGTCGGTTCGGTCGCCTGACATATTGTGGCCGCTAGTATTTCGAGCAGAGCACGCTCGGATAATGGCTGCAGCGTAGTCGGCAGGTCTCTCATGCCCAGCAGTCGAGCAACCTGTTGCGATTCAGCCAGCGCGGTGATCATCCGCCAACGGCGATCGGGGCGATGTTCCGGCCATAGTTGGTCCCAGCGGCCCTGCATGATCCGTGCCTCCGGTGATGACGATTTTCAGCAGAATCATTCTCTCTAAAAATGGGGGATGATCCAAGCCTGCCTATTATCGATAATAGAACCGCGTTGCATATCGCAAGAAAGGGTCGTCATCACCCAGAGTGAATTGACGGTCACGCACAGCGTTGGGGTGACTGGGCGTTGAGCTGGCGTCGCCATACGAGATGCTTTTGCAGCGAGGAT
>CAYLYE010000092.1:0-22264 GCA_964387325.1 uncultured Planctomycetaceae bacterium | reverse complement strand
GGAACGGTCGCGTCGCCTGTCGCTCGAACTGAATGCGCAACAAGTTCAGCACATCGCAACGCGGCAGGATCTCGTCCAAGTCGTGCGAGACTTCGACCCCCAGCTCAGTCCATTGCGGTGAGACGAGCGTCGACGGGCCGCAGAGAATCACATGCGCGCCGAGCTTTTGCAGCCCCCAAATGTTCGAGCGAGCCGTGCGGCTATGGGCAATATCGCCGACCAAGGCAACGGTCAGCCCCTTTAAGCTCTTCCGCTGTTCGCGAATCGTCAGGATATCGAGCAACCCCTGAGTCGGGTGCTCGTGCGGGCCATCACCGGCGTTGATCACCGAGCAGTCGAGGTTCTGCGCGAGCAGCTGGGGCACGCCGGGCGTGCGATGCCGCACGACCACAACATCCACCCCCATCGCCTCGATGTTCTTGGCCGTGTCGATCAGGGTCTCTCCCTTCGACATGCTGCTGCTTCCCGAGGCAAAATCGAATGCGTCGGCCCCCAAGCGGCGCGCGGCCAGCGAGAAACTCGTCCGCGTGCGGGTCGAGTTCTCGAAGAACAAGTTCGAGAGGGTCTTGCCCGCAAGTTTGCTGAGTTTTTTGCGACAGCCGTCGGTTTGTTGTTTGAACGCCTCGGCCGTATCGAGGATCAGCGTGATCTCATCGGCCGATAGGTCTTCGAGTCCGAGCAAGTGGCGTCGCGTCCACTGCGGCGTAACCCGATCGAGGTCGCAAGTTTCGATACTCATGGAGTCTCAGCGAGTGAAAAGCCAGAATCGGGAGACAAACTAGCGAGATTCTAGCAATCCACGGCCTGCTCGCAAGGAGACAGGAAAATGATGAAGGCTAAAGGCTGAAGTATGAAAACGGACCGCTTCCGCGTCAGCGCGCCTTCCCTTCATCATTCAGCATTCCGCACTCATCATTTTGCCTCTCAATCTTCCGCCTTACTGCCGTCGCCGCACATTTTGACGATGCGCGGGTCGAAGCGTGCGAGCACCTCGACGAGCTCCGTTTGCTCGGCGATGACGTCGTCAATATTTTTGTAGACATAGGGCACCTCGTCGGCACCGGCGCTCAGAACATGAACACCTCGCTTTTCCAGATCGCGTTGCACGGCCTTCCAGGTGAACTTGCCCAGCGCGGCGGTTCGCGACATGAGCCTACCGGCCCCATGTGACGCGCTATTAAGACTGTCCGCGTTTCCCTTACCTCGCACGACGTAGGCAGGGGTCGCCATCGAGCCGGGGATCACGCCCAACGCACCGAGCCCGGCGGGAGTGGCGCCTTTGCGATGCACGATGACCTCGCGGCCGTTGTACTGTTCCTTCCAGGCGAAGTTGTGATGGTTTTCGATGCCCGCGATGATCCGTCCACCGAGCAGTTTGCCCACCTGTCGATGGATCACGTCGTGGTTGGCGGCCGCGTAGTCCCCCATCAAATTCATGGCGGCCCAGTATTCCTGTCCCGCCTCGCTGTCGAGATCGAGCCAAGCCAGCCGGCCGAAATGCTGCTCGTGTTTGCTGAGTCGTGATTGGGCGATCGCGCTGTAGGTCGAACAGACGGCGGCTCCTACGCCCCGGCTGCCACTGTGACTGAGCAGCGCCACATACGCGCCCGGCTCTAAGTCGATATCGTCGTGCCGCTCGCCGAGCGTGAACACGCCGAACTCGACAAAGTGATTACCGGAGCCAGAGGTGCCAAGTTGCTTCCAAGCCTTGGCCTTATTTTCTCGCGTGATGCGCGAGACGGTCCAGTCGGCGTCCATCACCGGATGATCATGAGGCGTATCGTAGGCCACGCCCACGCCAAAGCGCGTGCCCCGTTCGAGCGCGTCTCGGAATTGATCAAAATGTTTGCGCTGCTCCAACCGCTCCACGGGAACATCGAGCACCGAGAGTTTCATGCGGCAAGCGATGTCGACACCGACGGCATAAGGGACCACGGCATGGTCGAGCGCGAGCACGCCACCGATCGGCAGACCGTAGCCCACGTGCGCGTCGGGCATCAGCGCCGCCCCCACGGCGCGGGGCAACTCGCAGGCCTGCCGCATCTGTGCATGCGAGGCCTCGTCGATGTGCTGCGCGCCCCATGTGCGGTAGGCAAGTGGCTCCGAGCGTTTGACGGGCAATTCGGGCGAGAGCAGCTCGCGAGCCAATTCGCCAAAATGATCATCGTTCAAGAACGCGGATGGATTCGCGAGCACCTCGGCGATTTGCTGCCGCATGTCACGACCGCGCGATGCACCTTGCGCGCAGGCCGCTTGAATGCCGCGAATGGCGGCCGCGCAGCAGCTTTCGGGCACTCCGAGCTTAACGAGCTGACGCGCGTTCATGTACCTTTATCTCCGGTTAACGACATCGTCGTAGCATGCACGAACAGGTCAGGCGATCTTTTCCGAATGTTACGAAGAAGGTTAACCACCGAGGCACAGAGGACACCGAGAGGAGTATATGCCGAATGCCCAATGACGAAATTCGAATGACGAACTGTCATGAGCGAATGTCTCTGTTAAGCATCCGACACTCGGCCTTCGTTCGACATGCTCTTTTCTCCTCTCTCAGTGTTCTCTGTGTCTCGGTGGTTCACTTATCCTTCCTTACCCCACGTCAGGAGCTGATCCAGGTCGTGTCGAGTGTCGTTGCACCGTAAGGGAGTGCGATCACCTTCACGTCAGTGCGGCGACGCAACTCGTCGGCGTTGGTTGTCACGCTTTCATCGTGTTCCAAGTCAGCTTGATTCAAAATCACGGCCGCCACGTCGACGCCACCGCGATACGTTCGCGCGGCGTGCAACGTGAGCAGTGTGTGGTTGAGCGTTCCGAGGGCGTTGCGGGCCACGATGACGAGAGGCAGCTTGAAATCCACCGCGAGGTCGGCGACCGTCGACTGTTCGCTCACGGGAGAGAACCAACCGCCGGCCCCCTCGACGATCACCGACTCACAGCGCTGGCGCCAGTAGTCGAGCCCGCTGCGTAACAGTCGGTCGTCGACCGTGGTCCCCGCCAGTTGCGCAGCCACCGGTGGAGCGAGTGACGCCGCGAAGCGTTGTGGGCAAACATGGTCTCGATCACCGAACTGAGCGGCGGCTCGCCAGAGTATGTCGGCGTCGTCGCTCGTCCATCGCTCGGAGAGCCAATAGCAACCGCTAGCTACGGGTTTGTACACGCCAACGCGGCGTCCCTGCTCGACGAGTTGCCGCGCTAGCAGAGCCGCCACGAAGGTTTTACCCACTCCGGTATCGGTACCCATCACAAACCAGCCATTCATCATCTTTTCCCAACCATCACAGTAGGACACGAAGCCCCTGGATATTGTTCACCCGATAGGGCCGTGTGTCTATCGCGGCTTCCACTCTCGGAGGTTGTCGAGTACCATTCGAGACATGCGTCTTTGAGCAAGCAACGCGTTCACGACCGGTCCGAGTTGGACCGGCCAGGGACGATGGAGTGGACTGTATGTCTGGTGTCACCCTCGGTCTGGTGCAGATGAGTTGCACCGAGGCCAAGCAGCCGAACATCGATAAGGCGGTGGCCCGAATTGGCGAGGCGGCCGCCGCCGGGGCGCAGGTCATTTGCCTGCAAGAACTGTTCGCCGGTCATTATCCGGCCCAGGAGGAAGATTTCCGGCGATTCGACGAGGCGGAGCCAATTCCGGGTCCAACGAGCGACGCGATCGCCGCGGCGGCCAAGCAACATAAGGTCGTCGTGGTGGGGTCGTTCTTCGAGCGCCGCGCGCCGGGTGTGTACCACAATACAGCGGTCGTGTTCGACATCGACGGCTCGCAGGCCGGCGTGTATCGCAAGATGCACATCCCGGACGACCCCCATTACTACGAAAAATTCTTTTTCACCCCCGGCGACTTGGGCTTCAAAGCGATCGACACCCACTACGGCCGCATCGGCGTGCTCGTGTGTTGGGATCAGTGGTATCCCGAGGGGGCCCGACTCACGGCGATGCACGGGGCGCAAATCCTCTTCTACCCAACGGCCATCGGCTGGCAAGCTCACGAGAAGGCGCCATTCGGCGCGACCCAGCATGACGCCTGGGAGACGATGATGCGCAGCCACGCGATCGCCAACGGCTTGTTTGTCGTCGCCGTGAACCGGACCGGCTTGGAGTCGAATATCGAGTTTTGGGGCGCGTCCTTCGTGGCTGACCCCAACGGTCAATTGCTGGCCCGTGCGAGTCACGATCGGGAAGAGACCTTGCTTGTCGAGTGCGAGTTAGGGCAGATCGACTCGGTACGAACGCATTGGCCATTTTTTCGCGATCGGCGTGTCGACGCGTATGGCGATTTAACGAAGCGCTGGCTCACGACCTAAGCCGCGAGAAAGGATCGGGCGATGAGAGTGCCCCCGTTTTCGCTCGCCGACACGCCCATGTCGCACGGCTATCGGATGCCTGCCGAGTGGGAGCCACATGCCGCCACGTGGCTCTCATGGCCACACCGCGAAAAGACCTGGCCCGGTCACATGCAGCCGATCCCGCAAGTTTGGGCAACTCTGGCCCGCACGCTCAGCGCGTTCGAACCGGTTCATATCCTGGTGAGCGAATGTGTTCGCGCCGAGGCCACGTCGCTCGTGGGTTCAATGAGCGGTGTGCATCTGCATGCGCAAGAAACGAACGACGCCTGGATGCGCGATCATGGGCCTGTGTTTTTGGTCGGGCCTACGGGCTCGCCACCGTCGCTGGTCAACTGGGACTTTAATTCCTGGGGAGGCAAATACCTCCCTTACGATGCCGACAATGCGGTGCCCTCGTTCATCGCCAACTTGCTTGGCTACCGCTGCTACGATCCGCACATCGTCTTGGAAGGAGGCTCGATCGACGTGAACGGTCGCGGCTCGCTGCTCACCAGCGAGGTGTGCCTGCTTCATCCGAATCGCAACCCTGGACTTGGTCGCGTCGAGATCGAAGCGTATTTGCAGGCCTACACCGCCGCCCGCAATGTGATCTGGCTCGGCGAGGGAATCGCCGGCGACGATACCGATGGGCACATCGACGAGCTGGCGCGGTTCGTGGCGCCGGGCGTGATTGTTGTCGCGGTGGAACAAGACCCGGCCGACGTCAACTACGCGCCGCTGCAAGACAACCTGCGGCGGCTGAAGCTCGCCCGTGACGAGGAAGGCAGGCCGTTCGAGATTATGTCGCTGGTGATTCCGAGCGGTTACGAGGTGCATGGCGTGCGTGTACCGGCGAGCTACTGCAATTTTTATGTCGCCAACGGCGTGGTAATCGTGCCACAGTTTGGTGTCGTGACTGACTCTACCGCTCTGGAGACGATCGGCCGTTGCTTTGCGGATCGGCGCGTAGTGGGGCTCGACGCGCGCGATTTGATCTTCGGCCGAGGCGCGTATCACTGCATCACTCAGCAGCAACCGCGAGTTGGTTGATAGCTGCTCGTCAGCTGGCTATCACAAGGAGCGTAGAAACATCGAGTCCGTCGATTGCTACTCGACCGTCACGCTTTTGGCGAGATTGCGAGGCTTGTCGACATCGCAGCCTCGCAACACGGCGATGTGATAAGCGAGCAGTTGCAACGGTATCGACGTCACGATCGGTTGCAGAAAATCCTCGACCGCTGGTACGAGGATCACGTCGTCCGCCAGGTCTTGGACCCGCGAGCTACTGTCACAGGTGATGGCGATCACGGGTCCGCCTCGGGCTTTGATCTCTTCCATGTTCGACATCACCTTGTCGAACACGGCCCCTTGCGGCACGAGGAACACGCTGGGAGTGTGCTCGTCGACGAGCGCGATCGGACCGTGCTTCATCTCGGCCGCAGGATAGCCTTCCGCGTGAATGTAACTGATCTCTTTGAGTTTGAGCGCGCCCTCGAGCGCCGTCGGGAAGTTATACTGCCGACCGAGGTACAGGAAGTTGGTGCAGTGTGCGTACTTCTCGGCGATACGGCGCACGCACTCGTCGCTCTGTAGCGACTGGGCGACCCGATCGGGCAATTGCTGAAGCTGCTCGATCATCCGCTGCCCTTGCGCATGACTGAGATGCCGAAGCCGGCCGAAGTACAAAGCCAACATCGACAACGCGACGCATTGCGAGGTAAAGGCCTTGGTCGAGGCCACGCCAATCTCGGGTCCTGCGTACAGGTAAAGACCACCGTCCGATTCTTTGGCAATTGTACTGCCGACGACATTCGAGATGGCGAGCGTCAGGTGTCCTTGCCGCTTCATCTCGCGCAGCGCGGCCAGTGTGTCGGCCGTCTCACCGCTCTGGGTGATTGCAAAGACCAGTGTGTTATTGTCGAGCGGCGGGTTACGGTAACGCAACTCGCTCGCATACTCGACTTCGACCGGTATGCGGGCAAAGGTTTCAATCAGATACTCGCCGACCAATGCCGCGTGCCAACTCGTGCCGCACCCGGTGAGCACGATGCGATTGACCTGCCGTAGCTGTTGGGCCGACAAATTGAGTCCGCCGAAATGGGCCGTGCCCTCGTCATGCTTGAGCCGGCCGCGCATCGTATTGCGCAGCGACTCGGGTTGTTCGTAAATCTCTTTGAGCATGAAATGGGCAAACCCGCCGAGGCCGACGTCGGCGGCCTGCATATGCAGCACCTCGACAGCGTGCGCCACCTCGCTCTGATCGCGATCAACGACGCGCAATGTGTCGGCGGTCAAGACGGCCACCTCGTGGTCGGCCAGATATACGATCTGATCGGTGTGTCCAGCCAGTGCGGCGGCGTCGCTCGCCAGGAAATGCTCGCCGTGACCGACACCGACGACAAGTGGGCTCCCCAACCGCGCCGCGAACAACACGTTGGGCAGCTCGCGAAACACGATCGCCAAACCAAACGTGCCGTGCAAGCAACGTAGCGCCGTGTTGATGACCCGCAGCAGTTGGTCCACGGTCGGGGCGCTCGATTTGAGCGGATCGAGGTTCGAGGTGAGCTCGAGTTCCTTTTCGAGGCAACTGGCCAGCAGATGGGCAATCACCTCGGTGTCGGTTTGCGAGCGGAAACGATACCCCTGGGCTTCGAGACGCTCCTTGAGTGCGCGATAATTTTCGATCACGCCATTGTGAACGATGGCGACCAGGTTGTTGCCGCCGAGGTGCGGGTGTGCGTTCTCATCCGTGGCCGGTCCGTGCGTGGCCCAACGGGTGTGACCGACGCCCAGCGAACTTGTCGAGAGGTGTTGACTAACAAGGTTGGCGAGTCGATCGATGCGGCCCGCCGACTTGAGCAGCTGGAACTCGCCTTGCGGGGTGAGGGTGACGAGCCCCGCGCTGTCATAGCCACGATACTCTAAACGTCGTAGCCCCTGGACAATGAAGTCCTGACAGGCGCTCGAACCCACATAACCGACGATTCCACACATCAGGTTGCTCCGCAACAAAACGAGGCGGACCGGGGCACTGAGCCGTGGGGCACGCATCGTGTGGGAAATTCTACGCCGCCGCGTCCGAGCAGCGAGGCAGAAGAACTCTATCACAATGCCCCTAGGGCCCCTAGATGACTTGCATCAACCGGCGTGATTGTTACGACCGTTACGACCAGCGATCGAAAGCTGCAAAATCGATCGCCTGGAGTGAATGGAACTTGAGTCGAGAATCGGCCCAATTAGCCTCGAAGTTATGGCCCAACATGTACGTGATTGGGCCTCGCTTCTCCCCATCTCGATCGCAGGCAGGTACCAACATGACCGCTATCCAAGGGGTTGCCAGCACCCCATCGTTTGCCGGCTCGGTGGCCGCCACAGGCAGCGTTTCGACCCCGGCCGCCGCTCCAACCGGTGGCGCCGATGCCAGTCAGGCTCTGTCAGCCCCCAATGCACTCCAGCAACAGATGGCGGGCATTCTGAGCATGGTCGGCGATCAGAATTCGACCAAAGCCCTGGCGACGCTAGCACTCGCGCTCTTGCTCAGCAAGTCAGACGACTCGCAAGACAAACAGGACCCTTGGAAAATGCTCGCTTCACTCGCTCTGCTCAACGGCATGATGCAAGGGCAACAAACGATTCAGTTTTCTGCACAGTGGAGCGTCGGCGGCGCCGATGCCTCGGCCGCTGCCAGCAGCGGCGCGACGAGTGCCGTCGGCGGCTCACTAAACGTGCAAGGCTAAGCCTCGCCGGAGCGCAAGCCCTCGTTGAAGATGATCTACCGTCTTTTGATGAGGAGAACCGAGCAGGCTTTCCCCTTACTGAGATGGGGTCTTGGCGGAATTGTTAGCAACGAATTTGTAATCCACACGGAACGTTGCGAGCCTTTGAGGAATGAATTAGGCTCACGAACATTATTGATCCTCAGCTAAATAGCTAAACTAGGCCGAGTGACGCGAGGCTGGTATTTCCGGACTCCCGCTGGTCGTCCTGTAAAGTTCATCATCTGAACTTCAATAGCCGTGGCTCCTCACGGAGTCACCCGTGCCAGTTGATCGCGGATGCATCGCTCGTTCGCGGCACGGGAGCCTAGTCAACGCACACACCAACTCGACGCACGCACTCGCCGTCAATCGCTTGACTCTTCTCAGAGGGCCTCTCGTGAAGGATTCACATCGCTGTCTACGCTTCGGTGGACCCTCGCTCTGTTGGCTCGCCGGTCTCTTCATGCTTGTGCTGATCGGCTGCAAGAAACAAGGCGCTCCGGCCTCGGTTGCCAAGCTTGAATCGCCCATGAACAAGGTGACGGTCTTCGCCGCGGCGAGCACCTTCGCGGCACTCGAAGAGTCGGCCAAGGCTTTCGAGACGGACCAACACATCGGAGTGACGATCGTCCCTGGCCCATCGTCGGCTTTGAGCAAGCAAATTGTCGAAGGGTCTGATACCGATCTGTTCCTCTCGGCCGATCGGGCCAGCGTGTCTTATCTGGCCCAAAAGCAGCTCGTGGAAAATTCGGTCGACCTGCTTACCAATCGACTGGTGATCGTCGTGCATGCCGAGAGCATGCGCAAGATCACGAACATAGCCGAACTGGCCCACGACTCGATCAAGCGAATTGCGGTGGCCGAGGCCAAGGTACCGGCCGGCGAATATGCACGGCAAGCACTCGCCAAGGCCGGGATTCTCGATGCGGTAACGGACAAAATGGTCAGCGGCGTCGATGCGAAAGCGACCACACAACTGGTCATTCGAGGCGAGGCCGAAGTGGGCATTATCTACCGCACCGACGCGATCGGATCGCAGCAACTCCGTGTCGCTTATGAAATTCCGACTGAGTTGCATGCTCCGATCGTGTACGTCCTGACACGAATCAAACGCGATGGAGTGCATCCAGCCTCCGCCGCGTTCTTCGACTATTTGCAGCAACAGGCGGCCCGCGAGATTTTCGCGCGCTACGATTTTGGACTCGTCGCGCAATAATATTTTGCAGACAATTGCACGGCAGCCACTTTACACTGGTGGCATCTATCACTCCGTGTTCTGAGAAAGTCTGCTCGATGGGTTTCGAGATCGATTCGATCGCCTGGGAAACCGTCGCTCTGAGCGTGCGGATCGCGTTCACGGCGGTGCTTTGCAGTCTGCCACTGGGGGTCGCATTGGGCTGGCTCTTGGCGCGACGCGATTTCATTGGCAAGACACTCGTCGAGACTGTGGTCAATCTGCCGCTCGCACTGCCCCCCGTGGTCACCGGTCTACTGTTACTTTATACGCTGGGTAAGCGAGGCTGGATTGGCCGCTATTTGTGGAACTGGTTCGGCTGGGAGATCGCGCTCACCTGGAAAGCGGCGGTCATTGCGGCGGCGGTCATGGGACTGCCATTGATGGTGCGATCTTGCCGGCTCGCTTTCGCTTCGTACGATCCGCGATTATTTCAGGTTGCTCGATCGCTAGGTGCTCGACCGTTCGATGCGTTTTGGAGCGTCAGCTTGCCACTGGCCCGCAATGGACTTATTGCCGGGGCCGTGTTGGCGTTTGCCCGCGCGATGGGTGAGTTCGGCGCGACGCTGATGTTCGCCGGCATTACGCCACAGACGCGAACCTTGGCCACGCAGATCTACGTGCTCAACAATCAACCCGGTGACGTCAGTGAGCACCAGATGTGGGGACTCGTCGTGGCCAGCGTGCTGATTAGCTTCGCAGCCTTGGCGTTCAGTGAGTACTTGCAACGGCGAGGTCATCACCATGCCGCAGCTTGAAATTGACTGTACTCTCCACTATCGCAGCGGGTTCAAGGTGCAGGCCCAATTCGATACCGAGGCTCGGGTCATCGGCCTGATCGGTCCCTCAGGCAGCGGCAAGACCAGCTTGCTCTCGATGATTGCCGGCGTGCGGCAGCCCGACTCTGGACGCATCGTCGATGACAGTCACGTGCTCTTCGATCGTGCAATCCACATCAATTTGCCCCCCGAGCAGCGGCGCATTGGCTATATCTATCAAGAGTCACTGCTCTTTCCGCATCTCACTGCCCGCGACAACTTGCTGTATGGGCGACGGCGCATGTCGCAGCGAGGCGAGCTGCAAGATCTCGACGAGGTGGCGGCAAAACTCGAGCTTACCGAGCTGCTGGATCGGTATCCGGCCACGCTAAGCGGAGGACAGCAGCGGCGGGTGGCGATTGGCCGCGCCGTGCTCATGGCACCACGGCTGCTCATTTTGGATGAACCGCTGAACTCGCTCGATGAGCATCGTGGCACGGCGGTGCTCGACCTGATTCGTTACACGATCGAGCGACATGCGACTCGCGTGCTTTACGTCACTCACACACCCGCTGAGTTGCAAGGCTTGGACGCGACCGTGTTCGAGATGCAACACGGTCGAGTCGCGGAGAGACGTTAGCCGCGCTCATGCAGCGGAGCGCGGCTAACTTGCACCCCCAAATACGATTCCATCGCTCGGTACAGTCGATTACACTGACGGCGTCCGCCTCACCCAGCCCTCTCACACCTCACGATGGCACTCCATGATGTCGACTACCGAGGTTGTCTCGAAGTTGCTCACCGGCGAGCAGATGATCCCCGCCCTGGTCGAAGCCGACATCTCGCATGTTGTTTGGTTGCCCGACTCGGTCTTGGGGACCTGGGAGAGTGCCTTGCATGCGGCGAGCGACCGACTGCGGCTCGTGCGAGTCTGCCGGGAGGGCGAGGCCTGGGCCATTGCCGCGGGACTGTGGCTAGGTGGCGCTCGTCCGCTGGTCGTCATTCAGAACACAGGCTTCTTCGAGTCGGGCGATTCCATGCGGAACGCGCTCTTCGACCTCAAGCTGCCTTTGTACGCCCTGGTCGGGTATCGCAATTACCTCATTGCGACCTCGACCGACTCGGCGAGGACCTACACCGAACCGGTCGTTAAGGCCTGGGGACTCGACTACACGGTGCTCACGTCGCCCGAGGGCCCCGGCGAGTTCCTGCGCCATTACCGGCACTGCCAAAACGCGGGCCGACCGGGGCTCGCACTCGTCGCCGAAGGAAAGGGTTAAACCATGACCAACACCGCGCCACGACGCGCCATGCCGCTGCTCGACGCCTTGCAAGTGATCGCCGATCTGCGCCGCGACGAGTTGGTCGTGACCACGATGGGCTCGGCCCGCGAGTGGCCCAAGCTGTCGCAGTCGCCGCTTGACTTTCACTATTTGCCGTCGGCCATGGGGCACGCACCGGTATTGGGTCTCGGCTTGGCACTCGCTCAGCCCATGCGTGAGGTGATTGCCTTTAATGGCGACGGAGGCATGCTGATGGGTCTCGGCGGACTGGCCACGATCGTGGCCTCGCTAGCCACGAACCTCACGGTGATCGTGCTCGACAACGGACTTTACGAGGTGACCGGCGGACAGCCGACGGCCGGCGCCGTGTGCCAGATCGACTTCGGTCAGATCGCCATGGCGGCAGGGTTCAATAACGTTGCGCGGTTCGACGACCTCGCCAGTTGGCAACAGCGAGCCGCTCAGGTGCTCAAGCAAGCTGGACCGCGGTTCATCACACTGCGAGTTGCGCCCGTGGGTGCCGCCTATCACCTGCCCGTGCCAGAGAACATGAGCGCACGCATCACGCGCTTCCGCCAGACGCTGGGAGTGGCCGGCGCGTAACGATTGAAGTATGCGTAGCAAAAGAGCCTAGACGAGCAACGCGCAGCCATGAAGTACCGGGCATCCGCTAGCCGCCCAGGCTTATGAATCTCGCAGTCGTCAATCGTTATGCTTGCTCGCCGGTCAGGTGCTCCCACAGCAGCTTATAATACTTCATGACCCGTACCGGGTCGGTCGTTTTGTTCCCCTCTTCAAGCAGTGTCCAGCCCGAGAACTTGGCCTGCTTTAAAAGCTTGAACAAGGGCTGCCAGGGGTAGCTGCTAATCAGGTCATGAATGTGAATCGTGCCCAGGCGATTCTTGACCAAGTTGAAGTTGTGTTCCAAGCCCTGTCCGTCGGTGTCGGTTGGATTGCAATTCCAGCACACGGTGGCGTTGGGATGAGACGCGACGTCCATGATCTTCTTGACGTTTTCAAGATTGTCGGTCCCCTTGCCGTGGACTTCGAGGCGAATTTGCACTCCGAAACCTTCGCCATACTGGGCGCACTCTTGTAGTGCGCGGCCAATCTGTTCGAGGGTCTTGTCGACCGGTACCGTGGGGGGCAAGCCGTTCGGGCGAACCTTCACGCCGCTGCCACCACAATCGTGGCACAACTGAATATAGGCCTTCGTGTCTTCAATCTGCTTCTTGAGCACAGCCGGGTCGGGCGAATGATACTCGCAGGCGGTACCGATGCCGACGAGTTGCACACCGCTGCTGTTGAACGCCTGAGCGACCTCTTTGCGTTTGTCGGCCGACAGGTCCATGTCGACGCCATGCTTGTGTCCGGTGCGAAGCTCGACGCCACGAAAACCGGTGAGTTGGAGGTTCTTGATGACTGTCGGCAAATCCCAGTCGGCGCCCCACATGTAAGTAACCAGACCCAACTTCATGACTCAACTCCTAACTCAATTTCGAGGGTGATTTTACCGGCCGCCATTCTACTCTCCCGATGCGTGACATGCGAACGCCCTGGGGATAAAACCGTATGACTCCCCCCATCCTTGGTCGAGATAACCGTGATACAATACCGGAGGACTTATGAACCGTATCGCGATTGAGCACTTACGCCGATGATTCAAATAACGCACGACAAGATCGATACTGCCGTAGTGCTCGACAGCGTGGCGACCGTACAGGCCGGCGCGGTCGTGATGTTTTTGGGTACGGTTCGTGAACTGACCGAGGGGCGGCAGACCTCGTCGCTCGATTACGAATGCTATCCGGCCATGGCCGAGAAGAAACTGGCCGAGCTAGTCGCGAGAGCCGGCGAACGCTGGCCGGTCTTAGCCTGCACGGTCGTGCATCGACTCGGCCATTTGAACCTCGGTGAGATCGCCGTTGCCGTCGCGGTCAGCACTCCGCACCGCTCAGACGCCTTCGACGCGGCACGCTGGCTGATGGATACCATTAAGCAGGAAGTGCCTATCTGGAAAAAGGAAAACTGGAGCGATGGGGGGAGCGACTGGGTTCATCCCGGAGTCGCGTCCGAGATCGCCTCGTCAAAGTAAGTCATGCACAAGTTGCCCATTATCACGCCCCACGACACGTCCTCTGCACTGGTCGATTCGCTCGGCCGAGTGCATACAGACCTGCGCATAAGTGTGACGGATCGCTGTAACATTCGCTGTTTTTATTGCATGCCGGCCGAGAACGTTCAGTTCCGCCCACGAGACGAACTGCTCTCCTTCGAGGAACTTGAGCGTTTTGTGCGGGTCGTAGCGCCGCTGGGAATTAGCAAACTACGACTCACCGGCGGCGAACCGCTCGTGCGACGCGGCTTGGCACACTTGGTGGCGAAGCTTGCCGCGATCAAAGGGATCGACGATCTGGCGCTGACGACCAACGGTATTCTGCTCGCCGAGCAAGCTCAATCGCTCAAGGACGCCGGACTGAAGCGGCTCAACATCAGTCTCGATGCGATGAACGCCGAGACATTCAAGCTGATTTCGCGCCGCGAGGGTTTTGAGCAGGTGCTCGAAGGGATCTTCGCCGCTCAACGAGTCGGCTTTGAAAAGATCCGCCTCAACGCGGTGGCCATTCGCGGTGTGACCGATGGCGAGATTGTGCCCCTGGTACGCTTTGCCCGCGATCATCGCTTTGAGCTCCGTTTTATCGAGTTCATGCCGCTCGATGCCGAAGGGAATTGGGACTCGGCACAGGTCTTGAGCGGCGCGGAAATCCGCCACCAGATCGAACTATCCGTCGGTCCCTTGGAGAGCGTGCCGGTCGAGAACCCTCATCAACCGGCGACCGACTATCGCTTCCTCGACGGAGGCGGCCGCATCGGGTTCATCAATCCGGTCACGCAACCGTTCTGCAGCGACTGCAATCGACTGCGACTGACCGCCGAGGGGCAAGTTCGCAACTGCCTGTTCTCGCACGAAGAGTGGGACGCGAGAAAAGTCTTGCGGGGCGGCGGTCGCGATGAAGAATTAGCCCAATTGATCCGCGATTGCGTACAACACAAAAAGCCGGGGCACGGTATTAACAGCGACGAATTCTTGCGCCCTTCGCGCGCCATGTTCCAAATCGGCGGTTAAGGGGACCGGATGCAGCGTATCTACCTCGACAATGCGGCGACGAGTTGGCCCAAGCCCGAGAGCGTCTACGCCGCTGTCGAGCATTATCAACGCCACATGGGAGCCCCGGCCGGTCGGGGTGTCTATGCCGAAGCACAGCATGTCGCCAGCCTCGTCAGCACCACGCGGAGGGCAATCGCCCGGCTCGTGAATGTCGCCGACGAACGTCGGGTCATCTTCACCTCGGGTGGGACCGAGTCGCTCAATCTGGCCATCTTCGGTCTCTGCCACCAGTTGTCCCCTTCCCGGCCGCATGTCGTCACGACAACCATCGAACACAACTCGGTCTTACGCCCCTTGCGAGCGCTGCAACAGCAAGGGCGGATCGACGTGACCTATGTGGCGTGTGACGGTGTCGGGCTCGTCGATCCCATGGGCATTCGCGCGGCGCTGCGGCCCCAAACTCGACTGATCGTATTGAATCACGCCTCGAATGTGACCGGCGCATTGAATGATGCCTCGGCGGTGGGGCGCGTAGCGCGTGAGGCGGGGGTGCCGGTGCTGCTCGACGCCGCGCAGACGCTCGGCGAGTTGCCCATCGACATGGCGGCCTGGAACGTTGATCTGCTCGCGGCGCCAGGACACAAAGGGCTACTCGGACCGCTCGGGACCGGCCTGCTGGTGATCGCCCCCAACTTCGAGACACGCTTGCAGCCGCTCAAATATGGCGGGACTGGCTCGCACAGCGAACTCGATACCCAACCGGAAGAAATGCCCGACCGGTACGAGGCGGGCAATCTTAACGTGGGCGGTATCGTGGGCCTATTGGCAGGCATCGAGTTCCTCGCGCAACAAGGTATTGAAAGCGTCTGCACGCATACTCAACAACGGCTGACTCAGCTGCTCGACGGCTTACAGAACGTCGAACACCTGAGGTTATTTACCCCCTCAGTAATCGCGCAGCGGGCAGGACTGGTGAGCTTGCAAATCGACGGGTATGATCCGCAAGAGTTGGCCGTGGCCCTCGACGCTGGATACCGCATTCAAGCTCGAGCCGGTTTGCATTGTGCGCCGCTCGTGCATCGTGCCCTCGGCACCCTGGAGCAGGGGGGGACGGTACGGCTTAGCCCGGGAGTGTTCACGACCCAGCAGCAGATTGATACGACCGTGCAAGCCCTACGTGAACTCGCGGCGACCGCCCCCGTTTAACGCGAAACCGCTCAATAACCGCCGACCTCATTTTCTTTTCGGAGTGTGATGCCATCATGGACGAGAAACCTTGGTTCGCCGAGGGGCTAAAATTCAAGTGCTCGCAGTGTGGCGACTGCTGCACAGGGGCCCCGGGCTACGTATGGGTCAACAAAGAAGAGATTCGTGCCTTGGCGGCGACTCAAGCGATGGACGTAGCCGAGTTCGAGCAAAAGTACGTTCGCCGCGTAGGCATTCGACTGAGCCTGATCGAGTATCCCAACGGCGACTGTGTGTTCTTCGACACCCAAACCCGACGCTGCACGGTATACGAGGCTCGCCCCCGACAGTGCCGGACATGGCCTTTCTGGGAATCCAACGTCCGCACGCCCGAGACTTGGCAACAGACCTGCGAGGTTTGTCCCGGTAGTGGCCAAGGCACGCTCTACCCGCTCGAAAAGATCATGGAGCAGGTGAAGGTGTTCCGGGTGTAACGGTCAAACCATCTGTAATGATTTTGCGGATTCGTTCATGTTTACCGTTGGGACGGTCGATTATTTGATCGTCGAAACCACATTCGGCCCGGGGGTTGCCCTGGAGTGCGCCGAGACAGATCGACGTTAGTCTTTCTGCTATAATGTGTTACGACACGCGACCGCCATTACTGGCGCGTGGAGCATGCGGTAAGGTCTTTGACAATTTACAGTTAGATAACGTTTGGTACTTGCTCTGATGAGAGCGGTCGACAGCCGAAGTCGAACGAAGTTGTGGCCAACGATTTGCCGTTTGTACTTGACACTAGTTCTTATGGCATCTACAGTTGGAGCAGCAGTCGACCATGTAAATCAGAAGGTGAGTGTGGGGGATTTTGGGCCTCCTAACGTCGCCTTACCGTTCAATAGTCTGAGGAGTGCCGAGACGTGACGAAAAAAGAAATCGTCAAAACCATTTCCGAAGAGATTGGTCTTACCCAGCTCAAGACGAAAGAGATCGTTCAAAAAACGTTCGACGCAATTGTGAGAACGTTAGTTGAAGATCGCCGCATCGAGCTCCGGAACTTCGGGGTGTTTGAGGTGAAGAAACGTGCGGCGCGCAAAGCTCGCAACCCCCGGACTGGTGAGAAAGTCTTTGTGGCTGAAAAGTTTGTCGTAACTTTTAAGCCTGGTAAAGAAATGGAAGAAAAGGTTCGCGAGCTCGAACGCCAAGAGGCCGAAAAGGCCCGGCTTGCTGCTGCCGAAGGCAATGCAGCATCTGCTCCCACCGGAACCTAAAAGTATCCGGTCGTGAACTAGACAGCCTGCCCGGCCGCAGGATGCCAGCATACTAATTTCCCGGTCGACGATCCCCTCCCTTTGAGGAGGCAGCGGAACTCGACAGGGCTCTTTTCGCACAAATCGTGGCGAATCGGTCTCGGCGCAAACCCTAAGATCGATTAACTTTCCCGCCCCGCAACCAACTGGATTCTGTGGTATCCCCAGAGGCACAGGATCGTACTCGTCCACAGGTTCATTTCCGTCACGGTGTAGATATTTTCGCTTGGTTCCAAAGCGTGAGCCTCGACATGGAGGTGCGCGTGGTGGAGCTGGTTCCCTCGGCTGTTCGTTGTGCCGCACTCGCGGCACAGCCACGGCTGAACTTGGGAGGAGTTGAGTGATGCGCAAACTCATATTTGCGACGTTGTTGGGTTGCTCGCTGTGCTCGTGCACCGGCTGTTTTGTGCCGGCCTACTCGGGCGATCCTACGCGCCGCAGCCAACAATTGCTGAATACATCAGAAAATCTTCGCATGCTGCTCGAAGAATGGGAGCGGCTGTGGATGCTGGACCAACCCAGCCACTTGAGCCCGTACTTCACGCATGGCGGTATTCTCTAAACCGCTCTTCGGGTGTGGTTGGATCGTGAACATTGTCGAGCCGCGACCGTCTGCGTGTCGCGGCTCGATTTTTTGCGCTGCTGGATAAATGCCGGTCGGTTGCCCCTGCGAGGCCCGACTGCTTAAATGACGCTTGGTGAATTTGTTCGACGCATCCGATGAGTGACTCTTAAGCATGGCTAGCGTTACGGAGACCGTGGACCTCGCTGTTCAACTCGGACGGCTCGCGTTGCCGAACCCGATCTTGGTCGCTTCCGGAACGTTTGGGTACGCGCGCGAAATGGCCGGCTTGGTCAATCTATCGCGGCTGGGCGGCATCATTCCCAAGACGATCACCCAGTTGCCTCGTGCCGGGAACGCCCCGTGGCGCACGTTGGAAACCACCGGCGGCATGCTCAACTCGATCGGCCTCGATAACGACGGCATCGAGACGTTCATCGACCATCACCTGCCCTACCTCGCGTCGCTCGGCGTGCCGATCATCGTCAGCGTGGCTGGAAAGAGTCACGACGAGTTTGTGAATCTTGCCACCCGGCTCAACGGCCTGTCGGGAATCGCCGCGCTGGAGCTCAATATCTCCTGCCCGAACGTGAGCGGTGGAGTCGATTTTGGGACCGATCCGCAAATGTGCGAGCGCGTGGTCAGTGGCGTTTGCGCGGTCGCAAGCCAGCCGATCATTGCCAAGCTCACGCCCAACGTTTCCGATGTCCGTGTGATTGCCCGGGCGGCCGAAGCGGGCGGGGCCGACGCGATCTCGCTGATCAATACCATCCAAGGCATGGCCATCGATTGGCGCAAACGGCGACCGCTGTTGGGCAACGTGCTCGGCGGCTTGAGTGGCCCGGCCATCAAGCCGATTGCCCTCCGCATGGTCTATCAGGTGGCTCAAACGATCAAAATACCGGTCGTGGGCATCGGTGGCATCGCAACTTTAGATGACTGTATGGAGTTCTTCGTCGCAGGGGCCTCGGCCGTGCAGATTGGCACCGCCAACTTTTATGACCCAACCTGTACGATGACCATACTCGATGGCCTGAGTTCGGCCCTAAGCAGCCTGGGGGCCAAGAGCGTGCGCGAGATCGTCGGCACGCTGCAAATTGCCCGCTAACCTTTCCCTCTTTTCATCTTCACAAGCATCACCATGCGTGTTCTGAGCGGCATTCAACCGACCGGCCGGTTCCACTGGGGCAACTACTTCGGCGCGATCCGCCAGTACATCGATCTGCAAACGGCCGACGAGTCGTACTACTTTATTGCCAATCTGCACGCGCTGACCACGGTGCGCGACCCGGCCGTGCTGCGTCAATACACGCTCGATGCAGCGCTCGATCTGCTTGCACTCGGCTTGAACCCCGAACGCGCCGTGCTGTTCGTGCAAAGCGATGTGCCCGAGGTCAGCGAGTTGAGCTGGCTGCTCATGACCGGCACGCCCATGGGGCTGCTCGAACGCTGCCACGCCTATAAAGACAAAAAAGCCAAGGGGCTCGTGGCCGATGCCGGTCTGTTCACCTACCCCGTGCTCATGGCCGCCGACATCTTGGCCTACGATGCCGATACGGTGCCCGTCGGCGAAGACCAGGGCCAACACATCGAGGTTTGCCGCGATATTGCCGCGAGCTTCAATCACCATTTCGGCGACACGTTCGTGATGCCCAAGGCCAAAATCCTCTCGCATGCCGCAAAGGTGCCTGGCGTCGACGGCGAAAAAATGTCGAAGAGCTACAATAACACGCTCGAAATTTTCGAGGACCCCAAGGCACAACGCAAGAAGATCATGCGCATCGTGACCGACTCGCGTCCGGTCGAGCAGCCAAAAGAACCCGAGGAAGATCATCTGTATCAACTGTTCTCGTTGTTCGCGAATGAGCCGCAGCAACAGCAGATGGCTGATATGTATCGCCGCGGCGGCTTTGGTTACGGCGAAGTCAAAAAGGCGCTGGCGGATCAAGCGGAGGGGTATTTTGCCGAGGCTCGGGCTCGACGAGCCGAACTCGCGGGCAACCCCCGGCGAGTTCAAGAGATCCTCGCCGACGGCGCCTCCCGTGCGCGACGCAAGGCGCGGCAAGTACTCGAGCGAGCGCAACGAGCCTGCGGTTTGTCACTTCCCAATGGGTAAGTCAGTCGAACGCGCCGCATGAAGTGCGGTGTAACAAAGAGGCGAGCATGCTTCATGGGCGGAAGATCGTCGTGGTCATGCCGGCCTACAATGCCGAGCGCACGCTGCGCCGCACGGTCGACGAAATACCTCGCGATGTGGTCGACGCCCTGCTGCTTGTCGACGACGCTAGTCACGACGAGACGGTCACACTCGCGTCCTCGCTCGGCATTCCCACCTTTGTCCACCGTCGTAACTTTGGCTATGGTCGCAACCAGAAGACCTGCTACACACTGGCACTCGACATGGCAGCCGACATCGTCGTCATGCTCCACCCCGACTACCAATACCCGCCCCGACTGATCACGGCGATGGCCAGCCTCATCGCCAGCGACCAGTTCGACGTGGTGCTCGGCTCTCGCATTCTGGGTACCGGAGCTCTGGCGGGCGGCATGCCCCGCTACAAGTACCTGGCCAACCGCGCGTTGACCTTCGTGCAGAATATGCTGCTCGATTACAAGCTCTCCGAATATCACACGGGCTATCGGGCTTTTTCGCGCCGCGTGTTGTTGAGCCTGCCGTTGGGTGAAAACTCGGACGATTTTTTGTTCGACAACCAGATGCTTGCCCAAGCGATCTACTTTGGCCATCGCGTGGGAGAGATCACCTGCCCGACACGGTATTTCGACGAGGCATCTTCGATTCCGTTCCAGCGAGCGGTCCGCTATGGCCTGGGGGTGCTCGGCACGAGTGTGCAGTTTTGGTGTGCGCGACATGGCCTCTCGCGGCCTAAGCTATTTTCGACCGCTGGTCGCACCCTGGACGACGAACGCGAGCAGCCGCCGTACTTTGATCCCGCCACATCGGACGCAGCGCCATGAGCGGCGCGTCACAGGCGGTTCACTGTCCCGCGTGTGGTAGCGAGTCGTGCCCAGCACTCTGGCCGGGCTCCGGTGTGGATGGCTGGCGCGTCCTACACTGCGAGGCGTGTGATGCGGCGTTTACGTTTCCGACTCCGAGCGATGAGCAGCTCTCTGCGAGTTACGCCCCAGCCTACTATGGCAATCATAATCAACGATTCACGCCGCTGCTGGAATGGTTAGTCCGCAGGATCCGCGCTCGCCGGGCGCGACAGTTACAGCGATTAGTAAAAAGAGGCCGGGTACTCGACGTCGGCTGCGGACGGGGCTGGACGCTGAACGCACTTCGCGAGCAGGGTTTTGAGGTCCAAGGGGTCGAGCTTTCGGAGCATGCGGCCCGGCATGCCCGCGAGCAATTACAACTCAACGTTGCCGTTGGCCCTTTTGAACCGCGGCAATATGCTGACGGCACCTTCGACGCGATCGTTATCTGGCACGTGCTCGAACATCTGCGTGACGCACCCTCGCTGCTATCGGAACTTGCGCGGATACTCAAACCCGGCGGGGTGATAGCTCTGGCGGTGCCCAATCGCGCGAGCGACGAGGCACGCCGTTTTCGCGATGCCTGGTTCCACCTCGATCTACCCCGACATTTATGGCACTTCTCGGCCGATGAGCTGTGCGGGCGACTCGAACGCGCCGGCTTTACGATCGAACGTCAGTCGCACTTAGCTTGGGAGCAAAACCTGTTCGGTGCCATTCAAAGCCAGCTCAACGCCTGCGGCTGTGAGCGAAACTTGCTGTACGATATGCTCCGGGGCGAGTCGGCTCGGCGCGTCCGACATCCCTGGCGAGAGTTTCCAGGTCAGTCGCTCCTTAGCCTGCTCGGGCTGATGACGCTGTTCGTCCCAGCATGCCTGCTAAACCTCGTCGCTGCCACACGACAGCGCGGCGCCACGATCGACATCTACGCGCGGCGAAAGTAATCGATGAGCCATCACGATCCACACCACGACGACGAGCTGGACGAAATCGCACGCCGCCTGCGGGGCATCGAGCCTACCGAGATCGACTGGAGCCGGCCACCTGTGTCCGCAGTCAAATTGCCCGTGGCGATCGTCTGGCTGCTGCTGGGCTCGCTGCTGCTGTTTGGGAACCTCGGCGCGTATGGCCTGTGGAGCGACGAGGCCGACACGGTCTTGTTCGCCGAGGGGGTGTGGCGCACCGGCGATACATCGGCTGTCGTGGGAGACAACGTCTATCTGTATCGCAACGGAATGCTGCTCCGCGATCTACACAACCGCGCTACACCGCCGTTGGGCTACTACGTGCTGGCACCGTGGGTGGGGCTCTTAGGCTCGTCGCCGCTCGTCGCCCGGCTGCCATTTGCAATCTGCGGGCTGCTCATGTTGGGGCTCATGATCCGCTGGCTCGAGCGCTCTCGGGCATCGTTGGCGATGTGGCTCGTCGCGCCACTCGTGTCGCTGACGAGCGTTTCGTTCTTCTTGTATTGCCGTCAATCTCGCTATTATGCCCTGGCGATGCTTTGCTCGCTGCTCGTCGTTTGGGCTTATGGCAACTTTCGTGGCCAAACGCGACACGGTCTTGCACTGCTCGTCGCGTCGCTGGCGCTGCTCGCCAGTCAGTATCTGAATTACGTGGCACTCGTGGTCGTGCTAGCCGTGGACTACGCGATCTGGCAGCGACACGTATTCGCTTGGTCTCGTCGTCAGGCCGTCTGTTGGTTACTGCCGCTCTTGTTCGCAGCGGCAGTC
>CAYLYE010000091.1:0-22580 GCA_964387325.1 uncultured Planctomycetaceae bacterium | reverse complement strand
GGCCTGATCGAAAGGCTCGTACTCGAACGGCACACTCGAACGGACGATCGTCGGATTACGCCGCTGCGTGATCTTCAACCGTTGGGTCCAATTCGCTGCGGGCTCGAGCTGAGCCGAGAGCGTGACGCCGCGCAACTCGGGTGTCGCGCGCGGATCGGTCGAGGACCACTCGATGGCCAGCTGCGCGAAGCGTCCTCGCGGCGTGTCGAGTGTTCCGCCCGTGCTGCCCAACGACTGCCACGCTGACCAATCAGGACTGTCGAGCAACGGCGAGGGGCCCGTCCGCAGCAGGACCTTGAGCTGAGTCGCCTCGGTCGAGTCCGCGTCGAGTTGCACACTCACTTTGCCCAGCGACTTGAGCGGCGGACCGATCGGGGCTCCGGTCAGATTACCTAAGTCAACGACGCTGAGAGTCGAGCGACCTTGCAGGTGATATTGATCGAGAAACAGCCGGACGTAATACTCGCCGTCGAGGTCGTCTTTTGTGCCCAGCTTGTCATGCGACCAACTTTGGCCATCGTCGCGGCTCTTGGCACTGCGGTTGGGAGCCTGCGCGCGGTCCACCGAGCCGAGCGCGAATTCATCACTTCGGGCGATCCAGACCTTGCCGCTGCCTAAAATGACAATCTCGTTTTTTCCCTTGCCGAGCGAGTCGAGCGGCAGCGTGTATTGCGACCAGTATTGACCCGCTTTGTCGAGCGCTTCGAGTGATCGAGGCTGGCCGTTGACGATGAACTGGAGTTGCTCGCCTCCGCCGATCAGTAACGTCGCGCCCAGCGCTCGAGGGTCGGCAACGAGCAACTCTTTCTTGATGCGAATGCCGGAGCCGAGTTTTTCCTCGTTGCTCTGATACGAGTAGCCGGCGGCGGGGCCGTCGTCCTCATAGAGCCGTCCGCGAGCGAGCACAATCGAACGTCCATCACGGGCCAACTCGACTCGTTCACTCGTCGACGCGCTCAACCACTCGGCAGCATTCCAGCGTCGCTCATCAGCCGCGGCGACCGCGATCGCCAGCCACCAGCAACTCAACACGCAGGCCCAACGTCTCATCACGCATGCTCTCCCAAGCAATTCGCCCATCTACGGTTGAGAAACTTGCAATCGCTGGTCGACTTTCACGTCGCGCAACTCGACCTTGCCGCGACCGTGCGGCCAGAGGACCTCGACGTCGACCCGTTCGACCTTGCCGAGGCCAACGTGCGCGATGGCACTTTGCCCCGACGCGTAACCATAGCCCACGGCGATCTCGCGCGCCGCAAGCAGCGCTTCGGTCTGGCCTAACTTACCCGCGGGATAGACTCGGACGCGCGACCCGATCGCCATGCGATTCACTCCCTCGGGGCCACGCAATTGTAGTTGCAGCCAGTGTCCACCGGGGGTGTCGTTGTGCAACAGCAGCGAGTTGAGTTCCATCCACCAACTGCCTACGAACAGATCGATGCGTCCGTCGTTGTCGTAGTCCGCGGCGGGAGCGGGTGCGCTGTAGATAATTTTCTTCTCGGCCACCATGCGTTCGTAGAACCCTTTGGTCCCCTTGCTCGAACGATCCGCATCAGTCGGGTAGTCGTTCACGTCCAGGCCATCGACGCGAAACTTGGGCAACCCCGCCTCGACCCCCAAATTGCGATAAATGATCGGGTACGGCTTCCCTTCGGCGAACTTGACGATGCTCACGGCAATGTCGTTCCAGCCGTCGTTGTCGAAGTCCTGAATCTCGATGTGTGGGCACTTGAGGGGCAGCGGCACAATGAGAGCCGATTGCGTGATCTCCTCGAACACGACCTCGCCATCCTTGACGCCTCGGTTCAGATACACACGCGGCGCGACCGGTTGAACCCACGGCGTTTTGAAGTGTGGTCCGATCACCACATCGCTTAGGCCGTCGCGATTCAGATCGCCCCAGGTGACGCCGCACACCATGTTGTCCCCCTTGGCCGTGGGCCAGTGGAACATGTCGCGGAGCGCGGTCGCCTCGCGAAAGTGACCCTGACGGTCGTTGATAAACAGTCGGTTCCCGCCCGAGTGCGCGGCGAGAAAGAAGTCGGGCCAGCCATCCTGGTTCACGTCTTGCACAGCCACCCCGAGACCGGGCACCGCGTCGGTCATGCCCACGGCATCGGTGACGTCGGCAAACTTGAGCTCGCCAAGGTTGCGAAACAACCGCGAGCGGTGGGTCTTCGAGCCGTTGTAGCCCGCGTTGGGATCTTCGCCCACGAGCAGATCGAGTCGAGCGTCGCCGTCATAGTCGAGCACGGCCACACTGCGGCCGCCGAGCGCCTCGGGGCAAGCCCCATTGCCGGCCGAGATATTTGTGAAGCGGCCGTCCCCTTCGTTGCGGTAGAGCGTGCAGCCCTGCGCGCCGGCGCTCGGTTGCGGCATGCTGCCGACGTACAGGTCGAGGTCGCCGTCGTTGTCGAGGTCGGCGAGCACGGTGCCCGTGGCGCGGTTATTGACCGCGAGCGCGGGTTGAGGGTCAAGCGTGAACTTGCCTTGCCGTTGGCGCAAGAGCTGATTCAGCTTGCCGTCGCCGTGTGCGAAGGTGGCCACGAACAGATCGAGTAGCCCGTCGCCATCGACGTCTCCCCAGGCGCTGCCGTGGGCCTGCACTTTATCCAGCGCCGGGAAGAGCCCTGCGGAGGTTGCCGTGTCACGGAACTTAAAAGTCGTTTGAGGCTCGACCGCGATCGTCCACCGAGTGATGCCACTCATGGTGACCAGCAGAACAACAATACTTGTTACACGATAATTCATTGTGTGAATCTCCGGCAGAGAGACCGTGAAAGCCGGGCAAATCTATTGGCGACTGCGTGGTGACTGAACCAGGGCGAGCAACGCGAAGCCCGGTATTTTCTGGCTTCGCGTTGCTCGCCGAGGCCCATTCGCTGCGCATACTTCAATAGGTGGGGGCAACTCGACGATTGTAGTCTCATCAACCGTCCGATGCCAGTTTTAAGGAGTCGAGCAGGCAGCGATCTAGGGAGGGTCGCCGCTCACGGTGCCCCAGCCACCGCCACCGGGGGTTTCGATCATCAGCACATCGCCGGCCTCGGAGTGAAATTGCACCTGCCCCGCCAACACTTCGACGCGGCCGTCGAAGCGGATGAGCGTGTTTCGTCCGAGCGCGCCGTTGCCCCCGCCGTGCAATCCGTACGGCGCGTACGGTCCGCGCCGTTGATGGAGCAGCGACACCTCGAGGGGGCGCAAGAACTCGAGCCGCCGCACAATACCATGCCCACCGCGATGATGTCCCGCGCCTCCGGAGCCACGGCGGATCGAAAACTCGCGCACGCGCACAGGGTAGCGCAGCTCGATCACCTCCGGATCGGTGAGCCGAGTGTTGGTCATGTGCGTATGGATTGCGTCGCAGCCGTCGGCCGAGGCCGTCGCGCCCGCGCCTCCACAAATGGTCTCGTAATAGCCGAAGGTCGTGTCACCAAAAAGCGTGTTGTTCATCGAACCCTGCGAGGCCGCGGCCAGATCGAGCGCCCCCAGCAGCACGTCGACCACGCGCTGCGAGGTCTCGACGTTGCCACCCACCACGGCCGAGCTGGTCTCGGGCGATTCCCCCTCGGGCGGATTCAGTAGCCCCGGCGGCACGATGAGCGTCACCGGAGCGAGCACGCCCTGATTCAAAGGGATGTCTTCATCGATGAGCGCCCGCAGGCAGTACATCACCGCCGCGGTGACGATCGCCGTATTGGCGTTGAGATTGCCGCTCGACACGCCGCTCGTGCCCGTGAAGTCAATCGTGATCCGGTCGCCGTCGATCGTCATTGCCACGCGGATCGTTGAGCCATCGTCGAGATGATCGGTGAACTCGCGTCGCCCATCGGCAAGTCGACGCAGCGCGGAGCGCATCTTTCGTTCGGCCGCGTCCTGGATATGGCCCATGTAGGCTGTGACGACCGGCAAGGAGTAGCGTTCGACGAGCCGTTGCAGATCGCGTGCCCCCTGATGATTGGCGGCCACCTGCGCGGCAATGTCGGCCAGATTGTCGTTCACGTTGCGCGACGGATACGCCCCCGAGCCAAGTAACTGCCGCAACGCCTCTTCGCGTGACACACCGGCGTCGACGAGTTTGAAATTGCGGATCAGCACCCCTTCTTCGGCGAGCGTTTTCGAGAACGGGGGCATCGACCCCGGCCGGATACCGCCGATCTCGGCATGATGGGCCCGGCTCGCCGTGAAAAAGAGTAACACTCCGCTCGTGCTCTCATGCACCGGAGTCACCACGGTCACGTCCGGCAAGTGCGAGCCGCCACGGTACGGGTCGTTGGTCACAAAGACGTCGTGCTCGTTGATCCGCGCGTTGTCACGGAGGATTCGCTTCACGGTCTCGCTCATCGCGCCAAGATGCACGGGAATATGCGGTGCGTTGACGACCAGGTCGCCCGTGGCGGTAAAGACCGCGCAGCTAAAATCGAGCCGCTCCTTGACGTTCACGCTGCTACTCGTGTTGCGCAGTGTGATGCCCATCTGCTCGGCGATGCCCGCGAACTGATTGTTGAAGATTTCGAGCATGACCGGATCGCACTCGGTCGACAGCACCGCGATGGGTGGCCGACCTTCGTCGACGAGCAGCAGCTCATGTCGCGCGAGCACCTCGGCTCGCCAGCCGGGGTCGACGAGCGTTGTCGAATTGTCTTCCGCAATGATCGCCGGACCGTGCAGTGTATCGCCCGGCCGGAGCTGGTCGCGTTGATAAATAGCGGTCGCGCAGAGTTGGCCATCGAACGTGGCACGCACTCGGTCGGCAGGCACGGCCTGCCGTTGTTCGAGTGTCTCGGCCGGCGGTGTCACGTCGATCATGTGGCCAATCACCTCGACTCGCGCCGCGACAATTTCGAGCGGTCGGGCTCGATGCACATAGCCGTAGAGTTTCTCGTGTTCGGCCTCATAGGCCCGTTGCCAGTCGCCGTCGTCGGGCTCGACGATCGTCAGAAAGGCATCGAGTCCGCGATAGCGCAGGTCGAGATGATGACGAGTTTCGATCCGCTCCTCGCTCACCCCTTCGGCTTGAACCTCGGCAGTCGCGTCGAGCGACAGCTGGTTGAACGTCGCGAACAATTCATCGACCGCCGCGCGTGAGTAGGGGCGATACACGCCCACGACGCGATGCCGTACCACGTCGGCGAGGCCGATGCCGTAGGCGCTGAGCAACCCGGCGTCGGGATGCACGAGTACCTGTCGCATGCCCAGCTCGCGGGCCACGGCGCAGGCATGTTGCGGACCGGCCCCACCGAACGCGACGAGCACATAGTCGCGTGGGTCGCAACCCTTGGCCACCGAGATGGACTGGATCGCTTTGACCATATTCGAGTTGGCCACGCGCAAGAAACCATCGCACAGTTCATCGAGCGTGTAGCGTTTACCGGTCGCGGCGACGATTTGCTCGACGAGGTCGTGTAGCCGCCGCTCGACCGCCACGCGATTGAGCGGGAACGGAAAATGCGCGGGCAGAATTTTGCCCAAATAAAAGTTAATGTCGGTGACGGCCAACGGTCCACCACGACCGTAGCAAGCCGGGCCTGGGTCGGCCCCCGCGCTATCGGGTCCCACGACCAGCTTGACCCCATCGAAGGCGCAGATCGATCCGCCGCCGGCCGCCACGGTATGAATGGCCATCATCGGCGCGACGACTCTCACGCCGGCTTTTTCCGTTTCGTACTCGAGTTCGTAGCGGCCGTCGAACCGCGCGACATCGGTGCTCGTGCCCCCCATGTCGAAGCCGATCGTGCGGTTGAACCCGGCCGCTTGAGCCACGCGTGAGAAGCCGACCACGCCGCCGGCCGGTCCGCTGAGGATACTGTCTTTGCCGACAAATTGATCGGCCGCGACTAACCCGCCGGCGCTGGTCATCACACGGATATCGCTCTTGGGGAGCGCCGCGCGTAGCGACTCGACGTAACTGCGCAAGATCGGATTGAGATACGCGTCCATCGTCGTCGTGTCGCCGCGCGACACGATCTTGACCAGTGGCGCGACTCGATGGCTCACGCTGACCTCGCGGAAGCCAACCTCGCGGGCCAAGCGTTCGACGAGCAACTCATGCTGCGGTTGAGCGTAGCTGTGAAGTAGGCAAATGGCCAGCGACTCGACACCGTCGCGCAGCAGACCGGCAAGCTGTTCGCGAATGACCGACTCGTCGGGCGTGACGAGGACCGTGCCGTCGAGCGCGAGCCTTTCATCGATCTCGGCGACGGCGTTGAACAGCGGCGCGGGTTTGCGGATGTTCAGCTCAAAGAGCTTCGGGCGGTTTTGATAACCGATGAGCAAGACATCGGCAAAGCCGCGTGTCGTGACAAAGGCCGTGTTCGCTCCGCGTCGAGTCAGCAGCGCGTTGGTGCCGCGCGTGGTGCCGATGCGCAGCGTGACACTCGGGATGGGTTGATCGAGTGGTTGATTCAGAAAACGTCGGATCGCGACAATGGGTGCCGGCTCGCCGCTGGACAATTCGTAGATTTGTCCCGGCAGCGGTTCGCATGACAACGGTGGATCGAGTCTGACGCTGCCCTGGTGTGGGTCACCGCGCACGACCGTCGATTGGGCCACAACGGCCCCTTGTTGATCGAGCAACGATACGGTGTACCCGGCAAGTAGTTGCTCCGATTCGCCGCGGCGAGTTTCGTCGAAGATTTGCGAGCGGGTCGAGCGTGCGCCGATTTGCCCTTTGATGACGCCGGAACTGAGCACCTTATAGCGTGCGATGCTGCCATCGATTTGCTTATGAAAGCAGTCGGTGAACGTGCCGCCGACGTCGATCCAGAATTCGTCCATGGTCAAATGCCGCAGGTGTGATCAATCGCCCAAGTAAGGCGTTGATTCTAACGAGCGATGGACGCGATTACAGCCACAGTACCCAAGTCGGCGGCACTGTCGCCGTAAATAAGCATTGCGAAACCCGGCGGCAGAGCCGCCGGCTTGGGGGAGCAGATACCGTCACGCGGCGGCGCTGAAGTCGCTGAGCAGCCGCCAGAAGACCTCGCGGGTTACATGGGCGGCAATCTGCTCGCGGGGCTGGCCGGGGTCACGCGCAAACCGGCACAGGCTCAAGTAGCCCCCTTTACGCACGAGCAACTCGTAATACGTCGTGCGATTGTCGACCTGGCTCGGCGGCACGCTCCGCATCTGCACCACACACTGGTCGGGGTCGACCTCGATCGGGCGAATGGCTTCGAGCAAGTATGTGAGTCGGGCTGACAAATTCTCGGCCACTTTTTTCAAGGCAGTAATATCGGCCGTGGACAGTTGGTCGCTGTGCAACTCGAACAGGGTAAACGAACAGCCGAGCGAGTCGAGGGCGCTGAAGTCACACTCGAACTGCTGGTTTGACGACGATGCAGCGAGTCGCTGTTGCGACGACGAGGGACACGCTAGGGTGGCCAACGCGGCTTGAGTTTGTTGAACAAGAGACATAAGAGGTAATCGGTCGCTTAACTTTGCTTGAATTCCTGACCATCGTAGCTGAGTGTGCTCGGCTTCCCTTCGAGCGTGGTTTCGATATGCACGGGGCGAGCCCAAAGGCGGTACAGGTTGCTGAGCGTGTCGCGGGCATAACCGGTCTGGAGCTCGTTGCCGGTGTAGTCGTGTTCCAGGAACAGCTCGCCACGGTTTTTGTAGTTGCCGTCGCGCACTCGAATGATGGGCTGCCCACGATTAGTGAGGTTGAACAGCAGCCGTTCCTTGATCTTGGGAAACTCTCGGCTCTCGATCTCGTAGGCGTCGCTGCCTGGGTTGTATCCGAAGCTAAAGAGCTTTTGTTCGCGACAGAAGTCGAGCGTGAGAAACGTATCGATGAACGTCAGATCGTTGTGAACGCGACGAACCTCGAAGATCTTTTGCCGTCCGAGTCCCGCTTGAGTATCCCAATGTTTTTTCTCGGCTAGGTCGTCACACTCGTCAAACGCTTTGCCGAATCGGCCGCGATTCCAGCGGTCCTCGATGTCGCGGTATAGTTCGATGCCCAGCTTGTAGGGGTTGAGTCGGTTGGGCGCGCTGGCCATCGTGCCCGAGTGATGATCGCAGTAGCATACGAGGTCGGCACCGCTGAGCCCCTGGCGGGTCATGATCGTGCTGTGCCAATAGCTGGCCCAACCTTCGTTCATGATCTTGGTTTGTCCCTGCGGCGCGAAGTAATACGCCTCGTCGCGGATGATCGAGAGCACGTCGAGTTGCCAGGGGCGGAGCGGAGCGTGTTCGAGCAAAAATTGCATCACGTCGCGCTGCGGCTGCTCGGGGAAATGAGCCACCTTGGCTCTTTCGTCGCGGAGGCGCTGCTCTTCGGCGGCGATTGCCGCCGGTGGATTGATGTACGGATCGAGATAATCTTTCGAGCGAAAGCGACCCGGCGGCAATGGTTCGTCCTCGGCCTCGCTGGGGTCGGAGAACTCGTACTTGCCGTGGGCTGTCTCGTCGCGGCGTTTGATATGTACCGAATGCACGTCGATCAGGTCTTCGATGCTCAGGCAGGCGTCGATAAAGTTCTCGACCTCCTCGACCCCGAAGCGATCCATATAGCGGCGGACACGATTGCCGTGGTTGGCCATCGTGTCCATCATCTTGCGATCGGTATGGGCAAACCAGGCGTTGTTTTTAAAGAAGTCGCAATGACCGTAGACGTGCGCCATCACGAGCTTCTGGTCGGTCATCGAGTTGCTGTTCATCAAGTAGGCGTAGCACGGATTGTTGTTGATCACGAGTTCGTAGATCTTTTGCAAACCGTAGACGTAGCCCTTGCTGAGTTGCTCGTACTCCATGCCGAACCGCCAGTGAGGGTAGCGGGTCGGAAAGCCGCCGTAGGCTGCGACGGCGTTGAGTTGGTCACAGTCGACAAGCTCGAAGATCGTGGGGAAGAAATCCAAGCCGTAGTTGCGAGCGTGCTGCTCCATCTGGCGTTGAATTTCGACCATTTCGCTGGGGAGCGTGTGCAGTTGGCCCATCGCCATAGGTCACCGTCCTTTGCCTAAGAAGGCTTTGATCGACTCGAAGATGCCCTCACGATCGCGAATTTCGGACAACACGAGTTGCTCGAAGTCACTACCCAGTTTCTCGCGCAAGGTACGAAGGAACTCGCCGCTGCCGTAGGGGCTGTCGACCTGCCCGTAGCAGAAGAGATTGACGGCCGGGAGTAGCTTTTCGCGCAATATCTGCAGACTGGTCTGGTTGTCTTCGCCCCAGTTGTCGCCGTCGGAGAATTGGAAGACGTAGATATTCCATTCGGAGGTGGGGAACTGGGCGTCGAGCAATTCTTGGCAGCATTTGTAGGCGCTCGAGATGCGCGTACCGCCGCTCTCTCGGGTGTGATAGAAGGTGTCTTCGTCAACGACCTTGGCTGCCGCGTCGTGAATGATGTAGCGCACTTCGAGGCCGCGGTACTGGCTCTTGAGCCAGGTGTCGATCCAGAACGCTTCGGTGCGCACGATCTGTTTTTGCTCGTCGGTCATCGAGCCGGAGACGTCCATCAGATAGACAATGACGGCGTTGGCCTCGGGATTGGGCGTCGTGGTCCAGGCTCGATAACGTTTGTCATCGCGGATCGGAATAATTTTCGGTTCGATGGGGTTGTAGTGGCCCGACGAAATCTGCCGTCGCAGTGATTGGATGTACGTGCGTTTGAAATGCCGGAGCGACTCGGGGCCCGATTTGCGAATGCTGGTGTAGCGGAACTTTTCGTCTTCGAGATTCTTTTTCCCCTTGGGCTCGATGCGGGGGAGTTGCAACTCGTCGCCGAGGATATTCGCGAGTTCTTCGAGCGAGACATCGACTTCGAGCACATGTCCGGCGGGGTCGCTGCCGGCTTGGCCTTGGCCTTGTTCTCCGTCACCCGGAGCCACCTGGCTCCCTTCCTCGCCGTCACCTTTGCCGACTCCGCCGGCTCCGTTCTTGCCATAGCGGAAGTGAGGCACGTCGAGCTGCGGGATCGGAATACTCACCAGGTCTTTGCCCTGGCGGCCGATCATCTCGCCGTGCGAAATATATTTGCGCAGGTTCTCGCGGATCTTGCCTTGCACGATCTGACGGAAGCGGCGTTGGTCGTGTTCGATTCGCATTGCAAAGGGACTAGAGGCTAGGGGCTAGGGACTAGCGAACGATCGGTTTAAGATCGTTCTACAAACTAGTCTCTAGCCTCTAGTCCCTAGCCTCTCCTCCTTAGTTTTTCTTGGCGTCGCCTCGGGCGAAAATGCTGGCGACAAACGTCAGCACGTCGGTGGCGCTTTCTTCGTTGTATCCGTAATCGCGAATCAATCGGCTCTTCACGACGTCGATCTTGGCCTGCGTGTCAGTGTCGACCACGTTGCTCACCAAGCTGGTGAGTTTGATCGTGTCCTTTTGATCCTCGAACAGTTTCAGCTCGAGCGCGCGATACAGCCGCTCGTTGCTCCGGTAGTCGAAGCTCTTGCCATCGATGAGCAGCGCACCGATGTAGTTCATGATCTCGCGGCGGAAGTCATCCTTGCGGCTGTCGGGGATGTCGATCTTGGTCTCGATCGACCGCATCAACCGCTCGTCAGGCTCCTCGTATTGACCGGTGAACTTGTTCTTGACCTTCTCGCGCTGGGTGTAGGCCTTGACGCTGTCGATGTAGTTGCCGCACAGTCGCTTGAGGGCGTCGTCGTCAGCCGCGATGGCCCGTTGGACTTCGTTCTTGACGATGTTTTCGTATTCTTCTTTGACCACGCCGAGCAACTCGCGGTAATGGGCGCGGGTCTCGTCGTGGGTGATCAGGCTGTGGTGTTTCAGGCCCGCTTCGAGTTCGTTCAACACCATGAACGGGTTGATGCTTGTGCTATCGGGATGGGCGACCAGCGCGTTGCTGATCTTGTCTTGCACATACCGCGGCGAGATGCCGATGAGCCCTTCGTTGGTGATCTGCTCGCGCAGCTCCTTGACGTTGTCGTCGGTGAAGCCTGGCAGCGTCTTGCCGTTGTACAGTTTGAGCTTCTGCATCAGCGACAGGCTGGCGTTCTTGGGCGGTTCGAGCCGCGAGAGCACGGCCCACATCGCGGCCATTTCGATCGTGTGCGGGGCGATGTGCTTGCCCTTCACCTTATGCGCGTTGTAGTCCTTTTCGTAAATCTTGATCTCCTCGGCCAGCGTGGTCACGTACGGAATGTCGATCTTGACCGTCCGGTCGCGGAGCGCCTCCATGAACTCGTTGTTCTGCAACCGACGATACTCGGGCTCGTTCGTGTGGCCGATGATGACTTCGTCGATGTCGGTCTGCGCGAACTTTTTTGGCTTGACCTTATGTTCCTGACTGGCACCGAGCAGATCGTAGAGGAATGCCACGTCGAGCTTGAGCACTTCGACAAACTCGATCACGCCACGGTTGGCAACGTTGAACTCGCCGTCGAAGTTGAACGCCCGGGGGTCACTGTCGCTGCCATACTCGGCGATCTTGCGATAGTTGATGTCGCCGGTCAGTTCGGTCGAGTCCTGGTTCTTTTCGTCCTTGGGCTGGAAGGTACCGATCCCGATGCGGTCTTTCTCGCTCAGAAGCAGGCGTTTGACGCGCACGTCCTGGGCCACGCGGGTCCAGTCCCCTTCGTAGCGCGCGAGCCGTTCGTGGTACACGTGGCGGCAGAACGGGCACAGCTCGCCGTTGATTTTGACCTGATAGGATCCTTCGGGATGATCGGCGTTGAGCCGGGCACAAATATCCGCGCGAAAGCGATGCGGAATCAAGTGCAGCGGCTCTTCGTGCATCGGACACCAATGCACATGGTTGGGATCTTCCAGGTCGAGCCAGCCGAGCGTGTACAACGCCCCCTCGTCGAGCGTGCTGTAGCGCTCGAGCCCTTTCTTGATGATCCGCACAATCGTGCTCTTGCTGCTGCCGACGGGCCCGTGCAATAGCAGCACGCGTTTTTCGATGCCGTAGCCCTGAGCGGCACTCTTGAAGGCGTTGACCAACTCGGCCAGCGGGCTCTCCAAGCCAAACACGGCGTCGGCGCCGTCGTGATCGGGATCGTCGAAGAAAGTGTAGTGGACAGTTTTTTCTCGGCCCCGTTCGACCACGCGCGTGCCGTACATCATGATCATGTCGTACACCCGCTCGAAGGCGTTGCGCGTGACGAGCGGATTCGCGTGGATCGTGTCGAGATACTCTTCGAGCGTTCCCAGCCAGTTCTTTTTGCGGAACTGGTCGAGGTCTTGTCGCTGGGCAACCAGCGAAATGATCGAGCTTCCTTGACCCATGATTGGAGTCTCCTCGGGCGAATCGCCGAGCAAGCGCTCCCGGACCCCTCCGCCAAAAAAATGTCCGGGGGCCAACGTCGGTCGTGTGTTGTTGTCTGTTGAGCGGGCTCTGATCCTAAAAAAACCAATCGACACAATCTGGCCTGCGCGATCACGCACGCCGGGGTCCTAAGCCAAATTCGACCCAATGGGTTCGCGCAACCGGGGTGATTCGACGATCGACGCTGAGTTGCATCGATCGAGAAGCCCCTCGGCTCTGTCGGCTGTCGTACTGGTCTGACGACTTGTCAAACCGGCAGAACAAGACGCCGCTTGTTAAGAACCGCCTGGTCGAAAACTTGGAAAAGAACACCAGGGTGGAGGTATCGCGCTGGGGCGCGGGTGGGCGATGCAAACCGAGAACTTGTAGCAAAATGACCCAAAAAGTGGCGTGTTTTCAGGTCTTATTGGTACCCCACTTATTCAAGTATTGCTTCGGAATGCGATTGCGGCAAGGTCGATCTTTAGCCACGTAGCGGATTTTACCGCCATCAGCCTAGGTACATCTTGCGCATGCAGTCGATGAGGCTTCTGCATGAGCCGACGGCAGCTAGGGATTGTGAAATCTCGCACACAGTCGTGCGCCTCTCGTGACTGCCTCCGAGGAGTGGCATGCGCGCACGACGCACTCAATGCACAGGCACGCCCCCACGCAGCTACGAACTCAGCAGCTTCTCGACCGCCTCGAGCAAGCGATCCATCGCAAAGGGCTTGCGAATGTAGTCGTCGACGCCAAGCATCTCGGCATAGACTTTGTGCCGGCTCCCTTCGTTGGCCGTGATCATAATCACGCGCAACGGATTCGGCCGCGAACGACGCAGCTTCTCGAGCACGAGAAAACCGCTCCGCTTGGGCATCATCATGTCGAGGATCATCAGATCGGGATCCTCTTTCTCGGCCATCGCCAGCCCTTGGTTACCGTCTCGGGCGACGGTCACGCTGTAGCCTCTCGACTCCAGCGCGAGTCGCATCGATTCGATGATTTCGAAGTCGTCGTCGACGAGGAGGATCTTTTTCTTATCCGAGGCGGACTCGGTTGCTTTAGCGTTCTCAGCCATGAAAATACCCAAAAGTCGGGGCGACGTGAGTTTTCCGGGGGTTGCTGGCTGCCGAGCAGCCAAGACACATTGCGGAAGCCTCAATCTCTGAACCCATAGAACTATCCGAGATTGCCGCCGATTGCAAGCAACGCGTGGATACGAGACTTGACAAAATCGGCCGTTGTTGATTGCCCCGCGACAAGCGGCACGCGGTTGATTATGCTCACCAAGATCAACACCCCCGAGGAAAACGTGTCATGCTTCGCATTGATGGAGAGGTCGAAACGCCGCGCATGTGGACGTTTGACGAACTGGCCGCGATGGACCCCGATGCCCAGGTGGGCGATGTCAGTCGAATCGATCCGAAACGCGCGGGCGGCGCAATCAAGCTCGCAGCGCTGCTGGCCCAGGTGCGCGTCAAACCTACGGTTCGCTGGATCACGTTGCACGCCTCGGCAGACAACTTCCACGCGAGTATTCCGCTCGCGGCGGTCGTTGAGCGAGCGCTGGTCATTTATCAACTCGCCGGTGAACCGTTGCCGCTCAAGTCCGGCGGACCTGTGCGGTTCTTCATCCCCGATCATGCCGCGTGCCACACAGCCGAGATCGACGAGTGCGCCAACGTCAAGTTCATCGATCGCATTGAACTGTCGAACGAACGGGGCTTCGACAATCGACCGACGGAGGACGAAGCTCACGCCGCCCTGCACCGTAATCAGCCAGGTCATGAGCGGTGAGCCGACAGCGCAAACGTGACACCGAACGAGCCACGAAGCGTGCGGAGAAAAAAACGCGGGCTCCGCTGGAATTGCCCGAGACAACCGACCCTGCGGGACGTTGGGCGCGGCGGTTGATCGAGCATCGCGGCGCGCTGTTGGTGGTCGCGATTTTCTTCGCCACGTTCACCTGGCCTTGGGCCACCTCGCTGCAACTACGCGAGTCGATCGTGACGTTATTTCCGAGCGAACGGCACGATGTGAGCGCGTATCAGCGTTGGCGACGCACACGACACGACGAGTTCGTACTGGCCGCGTATCGCGATCCCGCTTGGCCCGCCGACGACAGCCGACGTCGTCTGAATGAACTGACGATCCAATTGCGCGACGTGGCCGGCGTGGCGGCGGTCTTTAGCCTCGCTGGCGAACAAGAGCTTGCGCCGCAATGGCGCGCGGCGCTGCTGAAAATCTCCAATGGGCTGACCTACAACCGGGAACACAGCGTACTCGCCGTGGTGTGCATGCTCAAACCGGACGATGGCGACGAAGTGCCGCGCCGCGACACGATCGCCCGAGTGCGACAGGTCATGCAACGACACGACAGTCAAGGTGTGATCGCCGGCGAGCCCGCGCTGGTCGTCGACGCGATGGTGCAACTTGAGCGCGATGTGCGTTGGTTGAGCGGCGGTCTGTTTCTCGGCGCAGTTGGCATTCTCGTCATCGTTTCTCGCAGCTTGCGCTGGGGCGTCATCGCGGTGCTTGTGTTGCTGCTCACGACATGCGGTGCCGCCGCGGCGATGGCCCTGGCGGGCTTCAATCTGTCGTTGCTCAGCGTGTTGATGCTCCCGTTGATCATTTTGTTCGCCACGACCAAGCTTCTGTATTTACAGCAACTCATGCAGACGCATCTATCGCGCAGCGCGACGGTGTCGACAGGTGTGTTCAACGCCCTGCGCGAGGCGCTCGGGCCACTCGCGGCGACATGCCTAGCGGGGGCGGCCGCCGTGAGCGTGCTCGTTGCCAGTTCGCTCGATTCCGTGCAAAGCGTGGGAGTGTTCGCCGCGGCGGGCGCGGTGTCGACCGCCATTGCATGCGTCACGTTAATCCCTGCACTGTCGTTGCTCTTTCGATCGCGGCAAGTCAACGCGAACGTCGCGAGCGCGCCGCCGCCGAAGATCCCTTCGCTCACGATCGATTACCGACCGCTCGCACTCGTTGTGCTGCTGACGTTTGTGGCGCTTCCCGGCTTGTGGCGATACCGGAGTCAGACGAACCCGTTTATGGCGTTTCGCCCGGATAGTTCGATCATCGCAGCGGATGAATTCGTCGAGCGGTATTTTGGTGGGGCGGGCTTATGGGATGTCGTGATCCCGTTGCCCGAAAAAGCTGACCCTCAGTTCGGCAAGACACTGCGGCGGCTCCAGCAGCGGCTTCGCGACGAGGGGGTCGTGCTCGACGAGCATGGCAACTCATCGCCCGGGGTGACCATGGTGCTCGGCCCGCTCGACGTGCTCGATCGCGTGTTACCCGAGCCAGTCAACGACAGCCAACAAATCTATCAAATGATCTCGCTGTCGCAGAAAAATGCGCCGCTGTTCCATTTACTGTACGGTCGCGATACCGAAGCGCGCAGCAACTATCTGCGCGTCATGTTGCGATCGCCGCAAACGTTGCCGACGGCCGTCAAGCAATCGCTGATCGACCGCGTGCGACGAGTGTGTCGCGAAGAGATCAGCACGGCCGAGGTGGGTGGCTCGTTCGTGCTGCTCGCTGAGTGGGGGAATCGCACCCACCGCCGACTCTTGCCGTTGCTTTGCAACGCGATGTTCATCCTCATGGTTGTGGGCTGTATCATCCTTCGCTCAGTTCGCTGGTCGCTGGTGATGGTCATGCTTACGCCCCTGCCACTTATTTGGTTATGGGGTCTGCTCGGTTGGTTGGAGGTGCGCGTTGATATGGGGAGCGCCATCGCCGCGGGACTCGCTCCGGCGCTGCTCTGCGACGGGGTGTTGCTATTTCTGCTCGGCTATCAGCGACGGCGAAGCTCAGGAGACACGGTCGAGGCCGCACTTACGGCAGTGCTTGACGAACAGCACTGGCTGTGGAACGTGCAGACTTTGTTTCTGCTCGCCGGCTGGGGATCACTCGCACTCTGCGATTTCAGCGCGATCCGCAACTTGGGATTGCTCATGGCCGCCGCATCGGCGCTAACGCTGATTGTGAATCGCAAGGTGCTCGGTCCAACGGTGGCGCTCGCCGAGCGTCTCATGCCGCCGAAGTATTGAGCGATCGCAACTATGCGATGATGTCGCGGACAACATGCCCGTGCACGTCGGTCAAGCGGAAGTCGCGGCCGGCGTAACGGTACGTGAGCTTCTCGTGGTCGAGCCCAAGCAGCCACAGCATCGTGGCGTGCAGGTCGTGCATGTGGACCTTGTCGACCACGGCTTGGTGGCCGAACTCGTCGGTCTCGCCATAGGTGATACCCGACTTAACGCCACCACCGGCGAGCCACATGGTAAAGCCGCCGGGGTTATGGTCGCGCCCGGTGCCGTTGCCCTGGGCGTAGGGCGTCCGGCCGAACTCGCCACCCCACCAGACGATCGTGTCATCCAGCAAGCCACGCTGCTTCAAGTCGGCAAGCAAGCCGGCGATCGGCCGGTCGACGCTCTTGGCATGCACGGCGTGCTTGGGCATGTCCGAGTGCTGGTCCCAGCGCGGATTGGCGCTCGCGTCACCGTGAGTGACTTGAATGTATCGCACCCCTTCTTCGCACAACCGTCGCGCCATGAGACACTGACGACCGTAGGTGTCGGTCTCTTTCGTGCCGATGCCATACATATCGAGCGTCGACTGCGATTCTTGCGACAGGTCGAGCACCTGCGGGGCGTTGGTCTGCATGCGCCACGCCAACTCGTAAGAATTAATCACCGCTTCGAGCTCTGTGTCTCCCTTTTGCACGCGGAGTTGCTCGGCGTTGAGCTGCCGCAACAAGTCGAGTTGCTGACGCTGTTCGTCGAGCGACAACGCGGGGTTGGCCAAGTTGCGAATCAACGTCTTGTCGGCATCGAAGCCGGCTTTGCCGATCGGAGTGCCTTGGTAGACGGGCGGGAGAAATGCGTTGCCGTAGTTCCGCGGCCCACCGTTGCCCGGCGACGGAGCGATCGATACGAAGCCCGGCAGGTTCTGGTTCTCGGTCCCCAGTCCGTAGGTGATCCACGAACCCATGCTGGGGCGAATCGTGTTCGTCGAGCCGCAGTGCAGAAACAAGGTCGATGGGCCGTGCGCGACCCCTTCGGTGTGCAGCGAGTGCATCACACACAGGTCGTCGGCGTGCCGGGCGGTTTCTGGGAACAGATCGCTGACCCAGCGGCCGGTTTCGCCGTATTGGTTGAATTTCCACAGCGACTTCATGATCCGTTGGTTCGTGCCACGCTTGCCGCTGTTGGCTATGATTCGCGCGTCGTCGAACCCGTGCTGCTTGCCGTCCTCTTGATCGAGCGTCGGCTTGTAATCGAACGAGTCGACCTGGCTGGGTCCTCCCTGCATGAACAGAAAGATGATTCGCTTGGCCTTCGGAGGCACATGGGGCGCGCGCGGAGCGAGCGGATCGACCGTCGCGCCTCGCGTTTGTTGCGCAAGCGCCGCCAGAGCAAGTGAGCCAAAACCGCAAGCGGTGTACCGCAGCATATCGCGCCGCGATGCCAATTGATTCGTCAGGTCCATGATGGTTCTAGTCCACGTAGCGGAAGTCGATCGAACAAAATACCGTCTGCACCAATTGAGCCCACGGCTTGAGCCAGCCTTCGTCGGTCTCGCTGCCAGCCTTGGCAATGTACGCCTCGGCCAAGCTTAACTCGGTCGAGGTCGGAGTCCGACCCAGAGCCAGTTGATAGAGCCGCTCGATCCGAGCGCGGTCATTCATTAGTTTTTCGGCACGCAACCGCTCGGCCATGAGTTCGGCCTGCTTAAGCACGAACGGATGATTCATCATGTACAAGGCCTGGGTGGCCACGGTACTCACATTGCGGTGGCCGGTGACTGTGCTCGGGTCGGCCGCGTCGAACACCTCGACCAACTCGACGGGTGAGTTGCGGAAGGCCGGCGAGTAGACCGAGCGACGTGTGTCCGTGTGAGTGTAGTTGTAATCCGCAGCCAAGGCCGACTTCTTTTCACTGCCGTAAGCTTCGAACGTCGGACCACCCAAGCTCAAATCGAGATTACCCGCCACGGCGAGCAGCGTGTCACGCAGGCTCTCACCATCGAGCCGGCGACGCGGCATGTGCCACCATAGCCGATTATCAGGATCAACCGCGCGGCTCCGCGCGTCGTCGACACAGCTCATCTGATACGTGTGCGACAGGACCAGCGTGCGAATGAGCTTTTTGACCGACCAGCCTTCGGCGACGAATTGGACCGTCAGATGGTCAAGCAACTCGTTATGACTGGGGGTCTCGCCGGTGCTACCAAAGTTATCGGTGGTGCGCACGATGCCGTTGCCAAACAACCAGGACCAGACACGGTTGGCCATCACGCGCGCCGTGAGCGGGTTCTGCTCACTGGCTAACCACTCGGCCAGTTCGCGTCGTCCACTCTGTTGCTCGGTGAATGTCGGCGCCGAGCTGTAGCTAGCCACCTGCATGAACCCGCGGGGGACCGTGTCGCCAACGTTATGCACACTGCCACGGATATGCACGTACGTGTCGGCGATCTTTTTCTCTTCGGTGACCCCGACAACGGTGGGTCGCTTGGGACCCTTGGCTGTCAATTGCTTTAATTCGGCTTCGAGCTTGGTCAAATCCTCGTTCGCGGGACTAGGCTTGCTCTCGTCCTTCTTGGCAGGCTCCTTGGCCGCGACCGTTTTGGCCGCAGAGAGTTGCTCGACCGGAATAAATTGCACGGCATCGGCGATCACATGGCCGCTGGTCCCCTCGTTCGAGACAATCACATAGCTCTGCCCCGCGCGCTCGAAACGAAACTGACCTAAGCTCACGAAATGGCCATCGATCGTCGGCCGCTCGCGTTGATTGATGGTCAACTCGATCTCGCCGTCGGCGCTGAACACGGTCACCGGCACACGCTCGGCCCGATTCGTGCCTGGCACGTAAGCCAGTCGCACTTCGTACTTGCCATCCTTGGGCAACTCGGGGATGAACGTGACGGTCTTCGCTCCCTTGTCTTTGTTCTCGTCGTGGAGATAGCCCGCGCCGATGAACGACTTACTGTATTTCGATTGCGTCCAGTTGCCGACTTTTCTCGCCTGGCTGTCATCGATGACGATGCCCATCAGCTCGCTCACGGGAGGCGCACTGCCGGTGGTCGAGGCCACGGCCGAGGTTTTTTTCGCCGCCGCCGCGATGGCGTCTTTCATCGACTTGATCTGCCCCTGCATCGAGGCCAGTTTCTGCTCGTGGGCCTTGAGCACCTGTTCCTCGCCAGACTCGACGGGAAGCGGCATTTCGAGCCACTTCGAGACATTCGAGTGCTCGACCGTCTTGGTGCTCTTGAGAATACCCGCCAGGGCGTAATAGTCACGCGTCGGGATGGGGTCGAACTTGTGATCGTGACACCGGGCACAGGTGACCGTCTGGGCCAACAAGCCTTTACCAATCACATCCAGCTGCTCGTCGACGATATCCATCGCGAGCTGCTGCTTGTCTTGCTCTTCGAGGTTGTGATTGCCGATGGCGAGAAACGACGTGGCGATGAGTTGCCGACGCCGCTGCTCGAGCGTCTCGCCGCCGAGCAAATCGCCGGCCACCTGCTCACGCACAAACTGGTCGAAAGGCAGATCCTGATTAAAACTCTCGATTACGTAGTCGCGATAGCGCCAAGCGTCTTTCAGTACGAAGCCGCGGAGTGTGAGCGACTCGGCATACCGGGCCACGTCGAGCCAGTGGCGACCCCAACGCTCGCCAAAGCGGGGTGACGCGAGCAGTCGGTCGACCAGCTTCTCGTATGCTCGCGGGTCGGTGTCTCGCTCGAACGCCGCGATCTCCTCGGGCGTCGGCGGTAGACCGATCAGATCGTAACTGAGTCGACGAATCATATCACGCCGCGATGCATCGCCGACCGGCTTGAGCCCTTGCGCATCGAGCTTGGCGAGCACGAAACGATCCACGTCGTTCTTGGGCCAGGCTTGATCTTTGACCCGCGGCGGCTCGTGTGCCTTAGGTAACTGGTAGGCCCAAAACTGTCGGCCGGCCTCAATGTTGATTTGCCCCTTGCTCGGAGCCTTGCCCTGTCGTGGGTCGGGCGCTCCCATGTTGATCCACTGCTCGAAGTCAGCCACGATCGACGCAGGCAACTTGCGCCGCGGAGGCATGTTGATGCCGTCATACTTGAGCGCCTGGATCAACAAGCTTTCGTCGACGTTGTTCGGAACGATCGCCGGACCTGAATCGCCACCCTGACGCATCGCATTTTGCGTGTCGAGCCAGAGCCCACCCTTCACGGCCTTCGACTGCGCCGAGTGACACTCGTAGCAATGCTCGATGAGCACTGGGCGAATTTTCTTTTCGAAGAACGCAATCCCCGCCGCATCGTCGGCCTGTGCCAACATCGGCAGCGCGACGAGGGACACGAGAGCGAACCACATGCAGGCCAGCGAACGATTCATTCCTGGCAAACTCCTCAAATACGCAGGGGACGTGCAACAAGGTGGGAGGCAGTCACACTGTCTGAACTCATCAGGCGTGCTCGACGGGCACGCCGTAACCAACTTGTTTGAGTATAGTCGAATTGCACAGACGGGTCGACTGCTGCTTAAGCTGCTGTCAGCAAACACCTTGCAGCTACTTGCCCGAATGCTTCCCGAGCTGCGCCAAGGTGTCGAGCACGCGCTGCACGTCGGCGTCGCTCAGCCCTGGATACAACGGCAGCGAGAGCATCTGCTCGTAGGCGGCTTCCGCGTTAGGGCACAGCCCCGGCGAGGTGTTGAACCGCTGGCGATAAAACGAGTGCAGATGCACAGGCCGATAATGCACCTGAGGCACGATCCCCTCGGCTCGGAGCTGTTCATAAACCTCACGCCGCGAGATACTCCACCGCTCTCTCGGGAGCCGCACGACGAACAAGTGCCAGGCATGCTCGACCTCGGGCAAGACCCGTAGCGGCACGTAGCACGGCATCGCGGCCAGGGCTTCGAGGTACCGCTGAGCGATGGCCGAGCGGCGAGCGATGAACTGCGGCAGTTTCTTGAGTTGGCTGATGCCGAGTGCGCACTGAAAATCGCTCAGGCGATAGTTGTAGCCCAACTCGACTTGGTCGACGTACCAAGGACCGAACTCCGCCTGGCGTTGTGGGTCGATCGAGAGACCGTGATGGCGAAAGGCCCGTAACCGAGTGGCGACTTGCGTGTCGTTCGTGGCGAGCAAGCCCCCTTCGCCCGTGGTGATCGCCTTGACCGGGTGCAGGCTGAAGGCGGTCAACTCGGCAAGGGTCCCCACTGCTCGGCTACGGTACCGCGCCCCGAGCGCATGACACCCATCGCATAGCAACCGCAATTTGTGTCGCGCGGCCAACGCGCCGAGCGCGTCGTAATCGCAGGGTTGGCCGGCGTAGTCGACCGCGATGATCGCACGAGTCCGTGGGGTGATGCGCCTCTCAGCGAGTTCAGCTGTCAGCAGCAGCGTGTCAGGGTCGACGTCGGCGAACACCGGCACGCCACCGGCCATCACGACCGCATTGGCCGTCGCGGAGAATGTCATCGTGGGAACAATGACCTCGTCGCTATCGTTCAAGTCGAGGCTGTGGAACATCGCATGCAACGCGGCCGTGCCACTCGAGAGAGCCACGACCTCGCGAGCGCCCAGATACTCGGCCACGGCCCGCTCGAATTGCGGCACCTTGGGTCCCGTTGTCAGCCAAGGAGTTCGCAACACCTCGACGACCGCCGCAATGTCGTCCTCATCGAGGCACGGTCGACCGTAGGGCAAAATGCTGTGCGGAGGCTTGTCGTTCATCGCCGGTCTCACGCTCCGCGCTCGATTTGCTCGACCATTTGGCGTAAATGGTCGGCCGAGAGCTGCCACGGGTTGTTATCGCTGGCGTAGCGAAAGCCGTCGGCTAGGGGACGCGCCTCGGTCCAGGGATGCGCCGTCCACCAGGGATGCGCCGGCTGCACGACATACATGTCGTCCAACTCGACCGTCTGGCGGCTCTCGTCCTCGCTCACCAACACCTCGTGCAGCTTTTCGCCCGCTCGAATACCGACCTCGTTCACTGTGCAATCGGGCCCGACGACACGTGCCAAATCCAACAAACTCATGCTGGGAATTTTGGGCACGAAGACCTCGCCCCCGTGCAGACACTCGATCGACCGCAGCACGAATCGTACCCCTTGTTCGAGCGTGATCCAGAAGCGGGTCATCCGCTTGTCGGTCACGGTGAGCGACCCTTGTGCGCGTTGCTCGATGAACAACGGCACGACGCTCCCTCGGCTGCCGACGACGTTGCCGTAGCGAACGCAGCTGAAGCGTGTTGGACCCGTGCCGCGATACGCATTCGCCTGCACGAAGAGTTTCTCGGCCATGAGTTTCGTGGCGCCGTAGACGTTCACCGGATTGACGGCCTTGTCGGTGCTGAT
>CAYLYE010000090.1:0-22907 GCA_964387325.1 uncultured Planctomycetaceae bacterium | reverse complement strand
GTCGAGGAGTTGGAGATACTCCTTTTGCGGATGGAACGAGCCGCCGCCGCCGAGGTACGGTTCGGTGATCAGACAGCAAATCCGCGCACCATGTTCGTCCCACAGGGCGTTGAGTTCGTCTTCGTACTTGCTCAGGTCAATCGGTTGCTGGCGGCGCTCAATGCTGACGCACTCTTCTCGCGGGAACGAGATGAATTTCACGCGCGGGTCGCGTTCCTTATCGGCCTCGCTACCGGTCACGGCGCCGGCGAGCCCCTTCTTGCCATGAAATCCGTAGCGCGTGCTGAGGATGATGTCCTCGCCCTCGCGGCGATCGAGTGACGCCCAGAGGGCTTTTTGTATGGCCTCGCTGCCGCTGGCCGCCCAGAGAACCTGCTCGCAACGTGCTCCGCCCGGCTGCGACTGCATCAGCTTGATGAGCCGTTCGCAGCAGACGGTTTCGACCTCGGTAATGGCGTTGTAGCCGTTGATCGTGACCGCCTCGCAGAACTCGCCCGCACTCTTGAGGTTCTGCAAGCCAAGGTAGTTGATGACGCGATTCCACCAGCGCGTCGGGTTATGACCCAGGTTCATCACGAGCACGCCGCTTGTGAAGTCGGCCAGCTTGCGTCCTTCGGGGGTCCAGTGATACGACCCGGCACTCCTGGCCAGCACCGCTGAGCTCGGCGTAAAGGTGCGGATGCAATGCGGCTCGACAGCCAGCAAACGACGTCGGATGTCGTTCGACTTGGTTTCGCCAGCGTGTTGAACGGGAGCAGGGACGGCAGGTGCTTGAATGGTGGCCATAATGGAGTCTGGAGACCAGAGGGGTGAGACTGGAGTAAATATATGGAATGCGAACTACTTATTGACGCGACCCGAGTACAGCACGTCGCATTCACTTTTGCCAGGAGCGAACAACACGAGTCCGCCGCGAGCATGATCGACTTCAACGACACAATTCGGGGTGCCTGCGACATGTTTGGCGAGGATCGCTTCCATCGCCTGCACAGCCGCAACCGTTTGTCGATCGGCAGCGACATCGTTGTAGGCGAGTTGTCGAGCCGCCGCGAGACGTTGAGCACGCTCGGCAGCGGGTCCGCCGAACTCGACGTGCGCAACCTCTCGCACAAAGCGCTCAAGCACCTCGATTCCGTAACCCCGTTGCGAGCGTTCGCCCCAAGGCTCGAGGAAGGTGCCGTTGTAATGGTTGTTGATGTTGATCTTACGCTGAAACGGGGTGCGGCCTTCGACCGTACACTCGATCCCGCGCTTGCGACTGTGGGCGTTCCAGACTCCGTTGTCGAAGCGGAATTGTACTTCCTGATCGACATAGCCAGGGAAATTGTCGGGCGTGACCCAGCTGGTGTGAATATCGAAGGCCGCGTCGCGACCGTCGCTGTACTCGTAGATCATCCGCAACTGCGTCGTGTCCCAGGTGTTTCCCTGCGCCGGGCCAACGATCCCACGCTGTCCGGTGCAGCTAATGCTCTTGAGCCGACCGCCGAACGTGAAGTCGATCAGCTTGATGTAGTGCACGGCGACATACGTACCCGGATTGCGTCCCGTAATCCACTCGGCGAACTGTCCGCCGCTGATGCTTTTGGGCTCGAGCAGCGTGCAGTAGCCGGTGTTCACGTGCTGTAATTCACCGTCGGCGACGAGCGTGCGCAGTTTTTTGTGATCGGGGTCGAGCAACTTGTGATACACGACCTTGGCAAGCACGTTGTTTTCGATCGCCAACTTCTCGAGCGCGTCGAGCTCCGTCAGGCTGAGGACCGACGGCTTCTCGATCAGCACATGCTTGCCCGCTTGCAGGGCTCGCTGGGCTGCCTCGAAGTGTCGATCGTCGGGCGTGGCGACGCAGACAAAATCGACGTCGCTCTTGAGCAACTGACCGATCGAGTCCGGCTCGCAGTAGCTCTTAAAGGGCCCGATCTTGTCGCCGGCCTGCTTGCGATAGGACTCGGCCCGACTGCCGGTCCGGCTGGCCACGGCGACCAACGGCACCTCGACGAGCCCGAACCGAGCGTCGAACAGTCCCTGAGCATGGGAGAGTTCGAAGAAAGGTCGATACGTCTCTTCGAAGATCATGCCGAGGCCAACCATGCCGGCTCGAAGGCGATTAGCTGCTAGCTTTGGGCTGCTCATCTGAACTCACTTATATCGTTAAAACAACTACCAATGCTTTCAATTCGCGATCATTGACGTACAATACTATCGACAGCCACTTGAAGTGAATTCACTTTATCGATCGAAGTCATGTCCGTCAAGCAAGCCGACGATCATTTGCCCAACGAGGCGACCCGGGTCGATGCTGTTTACGAGCAAATCCTGCTGGGCATTGTCCGGGGCGAACTCACGGCCGGAGCCGAGCTCAAGAGCACCCTGATCGCCCAGCAACTCGGGGTCAGCCGGACGCCGGTCGTGCAGGCCTTACAGCGTTTGGCCTCGGATGGGCTCGTCAATCTGGAAATGAACAAACGGGCCGTGGTCCGCAACGGAGCCGAGAACTGGCTCGTCGAACTACACGAACTCCGCGAATTACTTGAGCCCCCGGCTGCCGCCCGAGCTGCAGAGCGCATCACAGCCGACGACCTGGCTCGGCTCGACACGCTGGCCGTCACGGCCCGCCCGCACTCGAGCGTCGACTGGCCACACCTCGCACAGCAATTCGACTTTGCGTTGCACCTGACAATCGCTGACCGCGCCGGCAATTTCGCACTCCGAGAAGCGATCCGCAAAATCTGGGCCTTCAAACGGATCTCGTACCTCGCCGCTCCCGAAAAGCCCGCGACGCTTGAGCGCGGCTATGGTGAACATCTCGCACTGCTCGAGGCGCTGCGCAATCATGATGGCGAAACAGCTCGAGCCGCGATGCTCTTCCATCTCCGCAGCGCGGCCACACTTCGGCAAAGCCAGACGATCGTGTGAGGCGATGCCACCGCTATGCTCATCCCTCATTTTGTCTTCACGACATCCCCAACGTGAATCATGCCGCCGGTCGAACCGCTGGCGAGCCGCGTGTTGGTCGTGAATCGATAGTGCTGATCAAATCGCGAGGGCTCGGCCCAAGCGGGGCGCGAATACTCGCGCTGTGCCGAGAAGAGCTTGGCGAAATCGGCAAACCGCTCGCCGCTGGATGAGTCGCGCGTTGGGACAATGCAACGTCGACAAGGATTCGTTCCAGCGAACTCGACCGAGCCGACATGAAACGCGATCACATCTCCCTCGATACCGTATAACCGGTCTTCCCAAAAGGGCTCGACTCCCTCGACTTCGAGATTGAAGCGGAACCGACGGCGAACCTCTGCGACACCCAGGCCAGGAAACCAGCTCGCAATCGCCTCGACACTCGATCGAGCCGCAATGGTTGGGCCCGGCGAGTCGCTGTCGTCGGGAAAGCCGGCGGCGAGATTTTCTACGACGCTAACAGGCAACGACAGGCAGGCCGACAACGCCGCGTTGAGATCGTCCCACGGAGGAACAAGCGAGAACGACTGCCGTGTGAGCGAGCCAGGACATTCGAGCGTTACGGACGATGCGGCCAGATCGAACTCGGCACGGATGCGGTGAATGAGATGGGTCCGCTTGGCATTGACCCAAACACCGTCGGCATCGACGAGCGCCCAGCGGCGATCAAACTCAAGTGCGCCGCTCTCAAGGACCCGGGCCGACGAACATGCGACGCCGTCGAGCGACTTGATCGGGTACACGGTGATCGAACCGAGTTGCGGCATGGTGATGCTCGACTACAGGGCGCCGCTCAGCAGCGCGGAGACGACGGCCGAGGCGGTCGCGTCGTTGGTGGCCAGGGCAACATGATGCACGTCGCACACACGCATCAGCGCGGAGATGTCGGGCTCGTGCGGCTGGGCGGTGAGTGGATCGCGAAAGAAGATCACGGCCCGAATATCGCCGGTGGCCACGCGACCGCCGATGATCAGGTCGCCGCCGTGTGGACCATGAGCAACACACTCGACGTTCAACCCCCAACGTTCGTTCAACAGTCGGCCTGTTGTGCCGGTGGCAACTAAAGGGACGGTGCTGAAGAAATCAAGATAACGACCTACAAAGTCGAGCATCGCGGTCTTACGTTGGTCATGGGCGATGAGGGCGATCATGGCGGCCTGCTAGCATGCGAGAAGGGCAGGGGGGAGTGACACGGCGCTCATTGTGACCCGAGCGGTCCGAATTGGGAAGTGACGGGATTGCCGGTAGATGAGAACCAGGCCGGATCCGAACGTGAGTGAACGGAAATCAGCCGCACACGCTCGAACGATGGTCCCGTTCAAGTATCGTCTGCATTGATTTTTAGGCATTTCCAGCCATTTATCCTTCGGTGAATTTTCTCTCGTGCATGCACTGCGACTTTGATTCGCCTTGACCCCCTTGTGGGTGAGCGGCTAGAGTGCGAGCCTCGTTGGGTGCAAGGGAATTGCGCCGTCGAAAACCGTGTGGCAAGGAGGCCGAGTCAGATGAGTGCTGTCGAGCCGTTGCGTGTCGATCGAGTTGTATCGAGCCCCGTGATCCCAGGCGTTCCGCTGTTTGATAATCAACGACAGTTCGAGAGCTTGGCCGGTGAGTTGCTCGCGGCGGTGGGGAACGTGAGCCGCAGCGGACGGTATATCTTCGGACCCGACTGTCAGACGTTCGAGGAACGCTCCGCGGCATACAGTGGCGCGACGCACGGTATTGGCTGCGCCTCGGGGAGCGACGCGCTGCTGCTCGCATTGATGGCTTTTGACATAGGTCCGGGGGATGAAGTGATTGTCCCCAGCTACTCGTTCTTCGCCACCGCGTCGGCCGTCGCGCGGCTGGGAGCCACGAGCGTCTTCGTTGACATCGATCCCCTGACGTTCAACATCGACCCGCAACGTATCGCCGAGGCGATCACGCCGCGCACCAAGGCGATCATCCCCGTGCATCTGTTCGGACAGTGCGCCGACATGCGGGCGATCAACGCGTTGGCCCAGCAACGTAAGCTGCGCGTGATCGAAGACGCCTGCCAGGCGATTGGCGCGGAACATCAGGGTCGCCGTTGCGGAGCGCTGGCCGACGTGGCATGCTTCAGCTTCTACCCCACCAAGAACCTCGGATGTTTTGGCGATGGCGGACTACTGACGACCAACGACGCGGCGATTGCCGACCGGCTCAAATTGCTGCGCGGACATGGCATGCAGCCGCGGTATTACCATCAGGCACTGGGAATCAACAGCCGGCTCGATAGCATTCAGGCCGCAGTGTTGAATGTGAAATTACCTCACTTGGACAGCTGGGTGACGGCGCGACAGTCGATCGCCGAGCGGTATCAGGCCCTGTTTGTCGAGCGTGGCTTGGATCAAGTGCTCACGCTGCCCCAGTCACAACAGGACTCGCGGCATGTGTGGAACCAGTACGTGATCCGCGTAAGCCAAGGCCAACGTGACGCCCTGCGGCAACACCTCGCGGAGCGAAAGATTGGCAGCGAGATTTACTACCCGGTGCCGATCCACGCCCAAGCCTGCTTCCAAAACTTACCGCACCGTTGCGGCGATCTGACCGTCACCCAACAAGCGGCGCTCGAGACCCTCGCGCTGCCGATCTTCCCGGAGTTGACCGAAGTCGAGCAGCGTTATGTCGCCGACGAGGTAGCCGCTTTCTGGCACACCCGCGCGGCCACGGCGCCGCTCGCAGGGCCAAAGTTCTTGCAGCGATCGAACGAGAAAAAACGCACTGTTTGACGACTCCACGGTAACCGAAGCAGGCCGATTACCTGAGGATCAATCGCTGCGCATACTTCAACAACTGCGTAATCTTCAATCGGCGCGGCGTTATTCGCGCTCGTCGGGGATTTCGAGTTTGCGGTTCGAAGGCAGCAGCGCGACCCCCACGCCCAAGGCGACAAACAGCACCGTTACGATGTATTGCAGCGTGTAGCCTTTGGGTTCGGCGACGGCACTCGCCGCTTGCGCCCAAACGACCTGAGGCGTGGCCAAGAGCAACGCCGCGACACTAAGCTGCGCGAGCCAAGTTGGCATGGGTCGCATGACAATTCCAGTTGCTAGGGACGAACGGATAGACGACACGAACGCCATCCTAACTCACCTCGACCAAAAATTCATCTCGCAACATCGTTTTTGCGCCGTCTTGACCGAGCAGTTCGTCCAAAGGTTCAGCCAATTCACGAAACTGTCGCGTGCTCATGGCCAGTGTATTCCAGCGCGGCGAGATCGTCTTGGCCCACTGGGTGTAGTGCTGCAGCCGAATCGCAACGAAGCCATAGCGCGTGTCACGAAATTCGAACAATTGCTCGATGGGCAAGGGAGAGCGATCGTTACAGACCTGGTACGCGAAGACAAACAGCCCCTGCGCATTCGGGCCGAACATCCGCTCCCACTGGGCCAGACCGATCAGGTCATCGTAGGTCGACCAATTCTTCCAGTATTGCTTTTGGCTTCCCGACGGGAAAAGCCGTCCTTTCACATCAACCAGCCAAGTCGTACCCGTGGGGGACGAAACGATAAAGTCCAGGCTCTTCACGCTGGCCTCGCTGAGGACCGCCCGACGGGCCTCGTCCACGGCCACATAGCCAACTCGCCGCGAACGCAAGTACGCCTCGAACGCCAATTCGTAGTGATTATGTCGATCCATGTCCCTAGGATCGCACCAGGGTGTGACAACAGGATGACACGGGGAGGAGGGGGGAAGTGCAAAATACTGAGTGCTAAGTGCTAAACGGAAGAGCGCTAACGTGATAGCTTTTCAGCAATCAGCACTTAGCATTTTGCACTTCCTCTACGCCACCCAGCCCAGGCGATGGTAGCTCTCGGCGGTCTGCCGCATGCGTTCTTGAAGTGAGGCCGAGACACGGAAACCGAGTTGCTCGCGGGCCCGAGTCGTCGAGCAGATCCAGGAACCGGCCACCGCCTCGCGAATTTTGTCCAAGTTGACCATGCCCGGCTGTCGCCGAATCCGTGACACGACCTCGGCCGTTGCGCCGACACACCAAGCGACTGGATCCGGAATGCGTAATACGAGCAACCGCTGGCGCCCGAGCGCGTCACCAATGATCCGCCCGAGCTCGGCATAGGTGGGACGCTGGTCATCGGCCAGAAAGTAAACCCCGCGCGACGTCCCTGCCTGCACACGCGCTCCGCGGTCGGCACAACTCATCAACGCCGCGGTCAAGTCGCTCACGTAGAGCAACGACACGCGGCGGATCGCCAAGCCCGGGACGGTAAATAAGCCGATCTTATTGACGGGACGAAACAGGCTCAACATCGCCATGTCCCCTTCGCCGAAGACGATCGGCGGCCGTACAATCGTGATCGGCACGCGGTCGGCGAACTGCTCGCACACGATTTCACCGGCGCGCTTACTCTGACCGTAATACGACACCGGTGCCACAGGGTCGTCTTCTGTACGAGGCACATCGGCCGATGAGGGACCCGCGGCCGCGATCGACGAGGTATGCACGACGACCGGCGGTTGCCGCTGTGCGGCGCATGCTTCGAGCAGATTGCGGACGCCGTGCTCGTTAACGCGTTGAAACTCGGCCGGGGTAAAGGCCTTGATCGTGCCGGCCTGATGATAGACCGTGTCGACGCCGTCAAGCGCACCGTGCAACGACTCGCCGCGGGTTACATCGCCCACGACCACTTCGACCCCGAGTGAGCGCAATGCCTCACCCGCCGTCGCTCGACGTACGAGCGCGCGAACTTGCACTTCACGTTTCAACAGGTCACGAACCAGATGCCCGCCAATGAACCCGGTCGCGCCGGTGACCAGCGCTCTTGCCACAATGTGCCAAACTCCAGGGACGACTCCAGAGGATGATCCGACGCTCGACAATGCTAGCTTACCGCTAGCCGGGCTGCCGATTCAATTAGATTCGGGAACCTCGCATGACCAAGCGTACTTAATTAATACGATGACTCGGCATTTTGGAGATGTCGACTGGAACCGAGCCTCACGAATTCGCACCCAAACTTTCAGGACCGAACCGGTCCCCCGAGTGGATCGGGTAGCCGCGCAGAAATTCGCCCACTTCGAGCATCCGCTTGCCCGCAGGCTGGACAATCCGCAACTGGGCGACTCCCGCGCCCGTGGCGATCAGCAGCTCATCGCCAGCCGCACGCAGCACGGTCCCCGGCGGTTCATGAGCATTCGATTCCCGAACCAGGACGGGCCCCAGGATCAACCTCAATGGGGGGTGCCCAGCTCGATGCCAACAAGTACTCGTGCGGGGCCACGGCTCGAAGGCCCGAACCTGCCGAGCAATTTGCTCGGCGCTCTTGGTCCAGTCCACTTCGCCGTCGGTCTTACGCAGCCGTCGGGCTGAACTGGCCTGCGCGGCGACTTGAGGCAACGGCTGACAGTCGCCCCGAAGCAGTCGTTCGATCGTGGCCACGATCAAAGGCCCCCCCAACTCCGAGAGCCGATGCTCCAAATCGGGAGCCGTCTCCATATCGCCAATCGGGATCGATGCCTGTGCAATACACGGTCCGGCGTCGACCTGTGGCGTCATGTGGATCACCGTGACGCCCGTCTCGCGCTCGCCGCGATAAATGGCCCAATTGATCGGCGCCGCGCCGCGATACTTGGGGAGCAGCGAGCCATGCAGATTGATCCCTCCCAAGTGCGCCGTGGCCAGCGTCTCGGGAGCCAGGATTTGTCCATAGTCGGCCACCACAAACAGATCGGCCTTCCAGGCCGAGAGCTGCTCGCGGGCCTCGGGCGTGTTGATGCTCGCGGGGTCGAAGATCGGCAGCGCGTGTTGCTCGGCCACCTCACGCATCGGCGGCTTCGGCAATGGACGATGCCCACGTCCTTCGCGCAGCGGTTGCGTCACCAGCGAGACAATCTCGAACCGCGAAGCGAGCAGCGCGCGAAACATCGGCACCGCGAACGGTCCGGTCCCCATCACAACGATCCGGATCGGCTCATTCATCATTGACCGCGTCCTTGCTCACGTGGCGAACCATTACGTCCGGGCCGCTTCCAAAGCATTCCAGCGCTCGGTAATTGCGGCGTCGCCCGGAATCTCGCCCCGCTCACGGAGCTGCTGGAACTCGTTGGCAAAGCCTTCCAATTCCTCGCGGACCTCGAGCTGCAACGTCGGAGCGAGCCGATCGATGAACAAGATGCCGTCCAGGTGGTCGTTCTCGTGCTGCAAAATACGAGCAAAGTGCCCTGTGGCCACAAAGTTCAACTCCTCGCCAGCGAGCGAGTAGGCGTTTACGTGTACCTGATCGGGCCGACGGACCGGGGCATACAAGCCCGGCAGGCTCAGGCATCCCTCCTCGTCCTCGGCCGTCCCCTTAGGACGCGTGAGCACGGGGTTGATGAACACCATCTCCTTGTCAGGCTGCTTGCCATCGCCGGACTCGTTGACCACAAAGAGCCGATACGGAAGGTCGACCTGATTGGCGGCCAATCCCACGCCCCGATTGGCATACATCAGCGCGAACATCTCGCGCACCATCTCCTTGAGTTCCGCGTCGACACGCTTAAGCGGCTTCGAGACCCGCAACAGGGTCGGATGGGGCCAGTGAATAATTTCCACGCCGAACTCTCCACACTTACCAAGATTCCATATCCGTTCCTGAACAACTGTATCGATCGTGCCGCGTAGACTCAAGGGAGTGAGTGTCGATCGGCCAGGGCAGTCCGTGCCGCGTGTCGACTCGGGGGCCTATGGAACGCGGCTGGGTACGATATAATTGGCCGAACTATGAATGACCGCCCCCCACAACCGCCCGAACCTCATCCGCTGGAACCGCGGCTCGTCGCGGTGGAAGAGTTGATGACGCACCTCGATCGGGTGCTTCAGGACCTCAACGAGGTCGTGCTCAACCAGCAGCAGCGGCTCGAACGACTCGAAACACGCTGGTCCCGGTTGGCCAACGAGTTGGAAATCGTCTCGCAGCGTGTGGACGAGCCGCGCACGCTCGAAGACGACAAACCACCCCATTATTGAACGCGGGAAACACGATCGGCCGGCGTTCAATAGCCCAAAAACGGCACGGGGAGCAGGAACGCATGCTGCTCGTACAGGCTGCCAATGCCGTACCAACTGGTGAACTGAGTGAAGTAGACGATCAGCGCGTAGGCGGCGCTCGTGGCGAGCATCAGCACGCGGGCCAGCCACCGAAAGACAACGTGACGTGGCGCCTCGCGTCGCGCGGCGCGGGCATAAGCCCAGCCGACGGCCCAACGCGCGGGCAGAGCGAAGGCGACGAACAACAGCCCCGGCAGCCAAGCGGCCTCGCGCGGCACCCACTCGATCTTCAGTAAATACAACGGCAGTGACAGTGCCAAGGTCAGCAACAAGGCTAGCGCAAAGGCCAGTGGGGCTCGACAAAAATCACGCCGCACACCACCGAGCGCGAACATCTCGCGGAGCCGTCCCGACGCGCCCAGCCGGGCCTGGAGAAACGGCAGATACATGGCCACGATCGAGAGGAGCGTGCCGCCGATGACGGCCAGCAGCGGAGCGCGTCGCCCGGCGGCCAACAGCGCGACCGGCACCACGATCCAGAGCAGGGCCCCGACGAACGCCCAAAAGCCAAGCCAGAAGAAGTAACCCAGCCGCAGGCCCACGAGCGTGTCCCACAGTGTCTGACGCGACTGCTGATACACGCTGCAATCGACGACCGTGCGCCAGGCGAGCCGCAGCGACTTGAGTGGGGCGGGCCAGATGAATTGCCACACACCACCGCCACGCAGCAGGGCGCTGACCACGTGCAGCGTGACCAGGACCGTGCTGACGATCAACGCCATACGCCACCAGCGGGCCGACAATCCATCGGACTGAATGAGCATGGCACTGAACGCAAACTCGTAGAGCAACCAGATGGGTAACGACCAGAGCCCGATCATCGCGGCGACCTTGCCCAGTCGGGCTGCTTGCTGTAAGCCGAGGCCTCCGCGTCGAGCGTCTCGCTCGCGCAGGGCGCGGCCGCTCACCTCGACGAGATACCCCAGCGCGATGAACTGCACGAGCGGGACACTCGACACAAACGCCAAGCCCACGATCAGAGCCACGAGCCCGACCAAGCCGTTGCCCAACCAGACGAGCCAGCGTCCGCAGCGTCGCAGCCGGCCGGGAGATATGCTCTGCGCTGGCTCGACGCCCCCGGCCGTGACCGGCTCGACTTCCACGACAGTGACCGCGACTTCAGACAATCGATTTCCCCTCGTTATTGGGTTGTACCTAACATGAGCGAGAAAGTTTCATGATTGCTGACGAAAATCTTTCGCCGTCAGGGTACAAAGAGCAGCGTCGCAGGGGTGATGCTACCGGGAGCCGAGTCGATGTGGAAGCAATCTCTGCTGTTCTGGACGGTGTGCGGCGCGGTGTTGGTCGCGCTGGCTACACCGTTACACTCGCTGAAATGGCAGGGGGACGGCTATGCGGCAGCCCGGCCGGTCGGCGACTCGTTCCGTGTCACCCTCGAGCGGCTCAATGAATCGTTCGAGCAGGCTTGGTCGGCGCAGCAGCTCGCGCCGGCTCAAGGTGCCGACGAGTACACCATCGCCCGACGCATTTCGCTGGCGCTCCAGGGGACCGTCCCCGCGCTCGAAGAGCTGCGCCACATCGAACACACCCGCGGCGACGTGATCGACGCTTGGTTGCAACACGTGCTCGACGACGGTCGCGCGCACGACTACCTGGCCGAGCGGTTCGCTCGAGCGCTGGTGGGGACCAAGGACGGCCCGTTCGTGCTCTTCCGCCGCCGACGGTTCGTTAGCTGGCTCAGCGAGCAACTGCAACACAATCGTCCTTACGATGAGCTGGTCCGCGAGGTGATTGACACCGAAGGCTTGTGGACCGATCGCCCCGCGACGAACTTCATCACCGTGACGATCAAGAACGATCAAACACCCAAGCAGCCCGACGCGAGCGAATTGGCGGCGCGAGTCTCGCGGGCCTTTTTAGGCGTGCGCATCGATTGTGCCGAGTGCCACGACCATCCGTTCCAGCCTTGGAAACAGCGCGAGTTTCAAGGACTCGCCGCTTATTTTGCCGGCACGCACATGACCTTCCAGGGAATTCGCGACCAGTCGGCGAGCTATCAAGTCGAGAATCGTAAGACCGGCAAGCAAGAGACGATCGCACCGGTCGTTCCGTATCAGGCCGAGTTGCTCCGCGATGGCGATTTGCGCAAGGGCGCCGACGCGCGCGCTCAACTCGCGCATTGGGTCACCCATCGCGACAATCTCAACTTCTCTCGCGCGATCGTGAATCGAGTCTGGGCACTTCTCCTGGGGCGTGGCTTGGTCGAACCGATCGATGATCTGCGCAACGACGCGATCCCACCGGCGCTCAACATTCTGGCGGAAGATTTTCGCACGCACCGCTTCGACCTGCGGCGGCTCATCCGTTTGATCGTGGACAGCCGAACGTTCCGTCTCGAGAGCCGCTTGAATGATCTGTTCGATGCCGAGCAGTTCGCGCGACATGAGGCCGCTTGGGCCGTGTTTCCGCTGACGCGATTGCGTCCCGAGCAGGTCGCCCTGAGCGTGGTCCAGGCGTCGCGGCTCGCCACAGTCGACCAGCAAAGCCACATCCTGCTCCGTTTCGCACGGCAAGTCGACGAGGCCGACTTCCGCAAACGCTACGGCGACCTTGGCGAGGACGAACTGCAAGACCCCGGCGGGACCATCCCGCAGCGCTTGCTTATGCTCAACGGCAAGCTCGTTGGCGAGAAGACTCGCGACAATCCCGTGGGCAATGCCTGCACGCAGCTCGCCTTGCTCTCCGACAACGACGAGCAGGCGATTGAAGGTGTTTACTTGACGATTTTGACCCGTCGGCCAAGCGCGGTGGAACGGATTCACTTCCAATCGCAACTCGACAAGTCGCGGGGCAATGCCCGACAGCACATGCTCGCGGACCTCGCTTGGACGTTGTTCAACTCGACTGAATTCTCCTGGAACCATTGAAATCATGACGAGTTTGACCCGACGCGGCTTGCTAGCCCGTTCGCTCTCGACCGCGCCGTGGCTGACGCCGGTCGCCGGACACTTGGCCCGCGCGGCCGAGTCTGGCACGTCGCGCAAGCGTGCTCAGTCGCTCATCTGGCTCTGGATGTCCGGCGGTCCCAGCCAACTCGAAACATTCGATCCGCATCCCAATGCTCCGCAGGAGATTCGAGGCGCGACGCAGGCCATTAGCACCCGATTAACAAATGTCCAAATCGCCGACGGTCTCCCACGCACGGCCGAGGTCTTCGATCTCGTGACACTCGTGCGCAACGCGGTGAGCAAAGAGGGGGACCATGAGCGCGGCTCGATTACGCTCAAGACCGGTCATCCACCCGAGCAGACGATTGTGCATCCATCGATCGGCGCGATCTGTTGCCATCAATTACCCATCGGCGACGTTGATATCCCGCGGCATGTGTCGATCCTGCCCGATCGTTTCCCCGGCCGAGGCGGCTTCCTCGGCAATCAATACGATGCCTTCAAGACGTATGACCCCAAGCACAAAGTGCCCGACGTCAAGTCGCAGGTGAACGAGCAGCGACGCGAGCAACGGTTACACGACACGCGGGTGGTCGAGCAGGCGTTTGCCCAAGGTCGTGCTCCGCTGGTCGAGCGCACGCTGCATCGCGAGCTGGTCGAGCGTGCTCTGAAAATGATGTCGAGCGAACAGCTCCGGGCCTTCGAGGTGAGTCACGAGTCGGCGAGCACACTCGAACGCTACGGCGACACGCCGTTTGGACGAGGCTGTCTCGCCGCGCGACGGTTGATCGAGGTGGGAGTACGCTGCGTCGAAGTTACGCTCAGCGGTTGGGACACCCACGCCAATAATTTCGCGGGGACCCAGCAACAAACCACGCAGCTCGACCCCGCGCTCGCGGCCTTGCTCGGAGAACTCAACGAGCGCGACTTACTCGACTCGACCGTGGTCGTGTGCTGCGGCGAGTTCGGCCGGACGCCGAAGATCAACAAGCTCGAAGGGCGAGACCACTGGCCGCACGGCTTCAGCGTGCTGCTCACCGGCGGCGGCCTGCGACGCGGTCACGTGCAAGGCGAGACCGACCCACAGGGGAGTCGCATCGCGTACGATGCCGGCACCCGGGTCGCCGATCTGCACGCGACGGTACTCAGCGCGCTAGGCATCGATCCTGGGTTGGAATTGCAGTCGCCGATCGGCCGCCCGATCCGGCTCAGCGAAGGGCACGCACTAGCGTCTCTGCTGGGGTAATTGCTGCCTGCCCGCTCGTCTGCCCTTCGCGCGTTTGAGTGATCTGGTCTGGACAGGGCCGGGCGATCGTCTACAATAAAACTACACAATAGCCCCACCCACGAGGTAGTCCCTCTGACTCGTAAAGCACGGCGAGTTTTGATCCTGATGGAACGAAGATGGCAGACTCGCGCTCCTCGAACAATTACGACTTTGGCCCCTACCGCTTAGTGTGTGACTGTGGGCTGTTTCGAGGTAACGAGCTTGTTTACCTACCGCCGAAAGAGCTGGGGGTGCTCGAGGCGCTGGTTCGTCGCCAAGGAATGGTCGCCTCGAAAGACGAATTGCTGAGCGAAGTTTGGGCAGACCAGAACGCTTCGGAAGAGAGCCTGACGCGATGCATTCATTCGTTGCGGAAGGTCCTAAGTGATGCGGACAGCACGCCGGTCATCGAGACCCTGCACCGGCGCGGCTATCGTTGTGCGCTGCCAGTCACCCCGGTTGCAGGTCCCGCCCAGCCGCCGACTTCGCCACAATTCGAGAACGTCGAGCAGGCGCATGAGTATTATCAGCGCGGTTTGACGCGTCTGAGCTTTCGTCACTCGGGAGACCTGGATCAGGCGAGCCGATGCTTTCAGCAGGCAATCGAACTGGACCCGGATTATAAGGCCGCCTATATCGGACTGGCCGAGGCAATCATCTTGCGGACAGGCCTGGGTTGGCTGCGCTCAAAAGACTCGTCACGAGTCTTGCGTCAGCTTCGTGACCGGGTCTTGGCGATCGATCCGAACTTTGCCGAGGCGCTCGCGTTGGCGGCGTTCATTCGCGCGTCATTCGAATGGGATTGGATTGGCGCGGAGCAAGAGCTGGCTCGGGCCGAGCAGTTGCAGTCGAGCCCGTCGCTGGTGGGCTTTGTGCGAGGCTACCTGGCCTATTGTCAGTTACAGACATCATCCGCGTTGGCCCAATTTCGCGCGGCAGTCGAGTCGGCACCGTATATCCCGCACTTCCATGAGATGTTCGTACACGCCTTGATAGCCAACGGCGACACGGCAGGCGCGTTGGAAGCCGCACGCTTGGCGGTCGAACTGATGCCCAGCGTCAGCACGATCCATACGGTCTACTCGATCGCAGCGCGTCATGCCCAAGAGCACGAACTTTCGTGGAGCGCGGCCGAGCGCGCGTTGCAACTCTCGGAGCGTGAACTACTGCCTCTGGTGGCGACGGCCGAGGCCCTGTCGACCGCTGACCGCGTGGACGAAGCGCGTCGCCTTCAGGACGAGATTCGAACGATATTCTCCGAACGGCTGCCCATGTCGTCCGTGACCGCTGAATTGACGTTGATGCTCGAGGGGCCCGAGGCGGCGCTCACCGCGCTCGAATCGGCCTGTGGCGAAGAGTGCTACATCTTGCCCGTGATGCTCGCAAACCCTGGCCTATTGAGTTTGCAGAAGCATCCGCGGTTTGAGGCCATCGAGTTACGGGTGTTTGGTAAACGACGTCAGAGTGGTTAGCGCTTCGGTCTCTTTTCCAACGGCAAGAATTACCGTTGGCCATGAAGTCTGCGCAGCGAATGGGCCAAGGCGAGCAACGCGAAGCCTAAATATACTGGGCTTCCGCTGGTCACCCTGGTTGATAAACCGCGCAGTCGTCACTAAAAACCCAAGCCGGGACCGTTGAGGCAGGCCGTCCCCACTGTCCCGTCGGTGATCTTGAACATCGACGGAAATCGGTCGCGCCATTCCTCGTTCGCCTTGGGGCAATATTGGCGCGAGTTGCCTTCGATCGCCGCCACCGTCGGCACCCGAGCCGACAAGCTGGCCGAGTGCAGGAACGAATAGCCCGGGCAGGAAAGATCCTGTACACACAGAAACATTTGGTACTTTTGGGCCGCGGCCCCCATAAGCAGCGCTTCGGTGTGCCCCTTACAGGCCTTGAGCGCGACCCCCGAGTAGCCCAACTCACGGCAGAGCAACAGGCTCTCGAAGTCGACCAGTGACTCGTCGATGACGACGGGCTTGATTGTCGCGGCGGCGTGCATGCGATTCTCCGGATGCGCGGCGAGATCGCGATGCGTCGGCTGTTCGATGTAGTGGACACGGTCGAGCGCTTGCGGAGCGCGCTGACGCAACTGGGCAAGGAAGTCGAGAATGTACTGCACATTGGCGCACTTCTCGTTGAAGTCGAGCGAGTAATGCCACACGCCGCAGCCGCGCGCCGCTTGAGCAACGACCGCCACCCGCTCGACACCGATCACCCGCTCGACATCCCAAGCCAAATTATCGCCGTTGAGCTTGATCTTGAGGTGCGTTAGCCCGTTATAGGCGATCCAGTCGCCGAGCGTTTCGGGCAGCCCATCGCCGATGGGTTGCAGCATGTCGGCCGGGGTCAACGGGTCGAGCGCGCCGACCAGATGATAAAGGGGCATGCGCGGCTTGGGCTCGCGGAGCGTGTAACGATCGAGATATTCGCCGGCAAAGTCGGCACCGAGATACGCGCCCAGATCGCGATTGCAAAACTCGGCCGAGAGCAGATTATAGGAGTTCGCACCGATCACGCGGCCGTAGGCGTCATGAATCGCCGCTTCGAGCGGGCTGGCACTAACGAGCTGCGCAAGCCTGGGCATTGGCTCGGCCAACTGGCCACGTTCGATCACCGTGGCAGCTTGGCGTGCGTACTCGGGAGAGAAATCGTGAGTCAGTTCGAGAGGGTGCCCAGACGCGGGAAAATCGTTGGCCACCTCGACCAGTCGCTGCCCGAGCGCGATCATCGCCGCTTCAGACTCGGGGGCGCTCACCGTCTGACTGGGCCAAGCCCAGACGTTGCCAATGGGCATCGACCCGAAACCGGTCGCGCGACGACCCGCGCGGGTTTCCACTTCAACCTCCACATGCAACAACGTCACATCGGTGACGACGCGTCCGCCAAACTTGATCGGCGCGCGATACTGAAATTGCTGGGTCTTGCACGTGGCTTTGACGAGGCGAATATCCGTAGACTTCATGGCGAGCGATATCCCTGCTGCAGAGCGTATTGAAGTATGCGTAGCAAATGGGCCTAGGCGAGCAACGCGAAGTAGGGAAAGACCGGGCTTCCGCAGGTCGCCCTGGCTCGTTAACCGCGCAATCGTCGATCGAGGGGAAGCCCGCGCAGTTTACACGCTCGATTGCCACCGCAACAGCGTCCGCGTTCGACAAGCGAAGCGGTGGTCCATGCTTGAGCGTTCGACCGAGCGATTAAACCAGACCTTTGCGCACCGCCCAAACGGCAGCTTGAGTTCGATCGGTCACGCCGATCTTGCGCAGGATATGCTGGACATGCTCTTTGACTGTCTCGTAGCTGATGCCCAAGGCGACGCCAATTTCCTTGTTCGTCAACCCAAAGGCCAATTGCCGGAGCACTTCGCTCTCGCGTTGTGTGAGGGGAACTTCGACGTCGCCGCTCATTCGCGGGGTGGCAAGTGCACCCGTGACGCGCCGCAGTTCATCGCGCGTCCAGGCGTCTTCGCCGTTGACGACTTTGCGGAACACGCTGAGCAGTTCGTCGCGCGTCGCGCCCTTGAGCAGGAAGCCACTGGCCCCTAATGCGACACTTTTGGCCACATAGGTGGGATTATCATAGGTCGAGAGCATGACGATGGGCATCGTCGGATGGGACATCTTGATGCGTCCCAGCGCCGTAAGGCCATCAACCCCCGCCATGCGGATATCGAGGATGACCAAGTCAGGCTTGTGCTTAGTCGCCAGCTTGACCGCGTCGTCGCCATCGGCCGCCTCGGCGACAATGGTAAACTCGGTGCCAGCCAACAAACTTTTGAGGCCGGTTCGTACGACTTCGTGGTCGTCCGCAATCAACAGCTTGAAACTCATTTCCATCTTCCTCGGCGTCCGCCAGCGTGTACTCGCTCAAAAGGGTGCTTACACTGGTTTCGGTCTGCCCCGGAATCGTGTGACCGCACAAACCATTTGCACGGTCACCTAACCCAACTCTACCTTATGAACCAAGCTGCCATCGCCCTGAATCGGGATTCAGCGCCACTCGCCAGCACCTCTGCGATCATAACACCTTAGCATAGTGGGAGTACCACCCTAATGGTGCGACGCCCTCGCCGGCGTGTGCCTGCTTAAATCCCTCCTGGAGAGGCAACTCAACAGTCATCCCTGATGAATCCTATCTTGCAATCGAACTGATCGCGCCCGAATATGCAAGACAAAATGATATAATCGAACCAAAAATACACCAAATAAGAGTAATTAAACACCCCTCATAAATGCAGGTTTTTGGTGCTTCAACCAGGAAATAACCGGGCATGAATAAGGCATTTGTTCGCGAGGTCGAAGATAACGGTCAACGTTTCTGCCCCGGCTGTCGTTCGCTAGGAATGATGGTCGGCGTAGCGACTCTGCATGCGCTGGTCAGCGATCGATCGCAGGTGCAGCTTGCGGACCCGGCTTTTTTTTGCCCTTTTCCGACGTGCGAGGTGGCCTATTTCGATGAATACGATCGAGTGGTCGGAGTCGAGCAGTTGAGGCAGCCGGTTTATCCCAAAGACCCCGAGGCGCCGCTTTGCCCATGTTTTGGCCTAACGCGCGACGATATCGAGGCCGATCTGCAAGAAGGCGGGGTGACTCGCGTTCGCGCCGTGGTCGAAAAGAGCAAGACAGCCGCCGCTTGCTGCGCGCTCAAATCTCCTACCGGACAGAGCTGCGTCGCCGAGGTCCAGCGATACTACTTCCGTCGCCGTAGCGAACGCCAAAGCAACGGCTGATACCGACGAGGCTCGCTCGCACGGTCGAACCTTATTTAGCACCGATGTGCTTATAGGGCCCAAGCAGGGGGCTTCCCACGCCTGGCTTAGCCTGTCCGTCAGGCGCTTGCTCGCCATACAAATCGTCGAAGCCGGTTTGCAAGCCACTTACGTCCGACTCGAACGCAAATTCGTCCTTCGTGTACTGATTGCCTTCATAGCCCAGAAACTCGCCGCCAGTCACATCGGCGTCGTTTCCCTTGCGATTCACGCCGGGTTGGCCTGCCTTGCCAAATCGGGTCACGAGACGAAACCGTGTATCGGCAAAAAACGTCGAGCGGCCCGGCTGACCATCGTTGCGATAGAAGAGTTGCCAGACGGTCTGCCGGCGGCGGTTTTGCAACGTGATTTCGCCACCATTGGTCCCCAGGTGCGGTCGCCCCTGCGGCACGACCATCACCCGCGGCTCGGAGCGTCCGCCCAACCACTCCGTCTCGAACACTTGCTTGAGTTGCGAACGGGGCAAACCATTATAGCTGCACACGACGATCATGAAGTCTCCCGGCTGAATACTGAGTGGCTCCAAATCGATGATGCTGTTGCCGCCGAGCATCATCCGCCAGCCGCGTAGGCTCACTGGCTCGTTGCCGTAGTTAAAAAGCTCGACCCACTGGCGTCCGCCGGTCTCACCGATGGGCTGATTAAAAAACTCGGTCACGGCGACCGTATCAGCTTGGGCCGCGAGGCCTGACAACAAAACACCCACAAAACAGCAGCGACGCAACAGTGACAACATGACTGAGCACTCGATGTAAGTTCGGGAAGAAAGTATCCGCACGGGGGACTATCGCCTCCGATTGACGACTGCGCGGTTCATGAACCAGGGCGACCAGCGGAAGCCCGGTATTTTCCGGCTTCGCGTTGCTCGCCTGGGCCCTTTCGCTGCGCATACTTCAATAGAATAGCGAATCGAATAACGAATTCTCAAATCATTTTTTTGAACTTTCATTCACCGAGCGAACCGAGACTGGCCAGGAACTCACTCATTTCCCCGGCCGCGTGAGCGTCCCCCTGCACGCGAGCCTGCTCGATACCGCGCCGCAGGGCGTCGCGCGCCTCGGCCAACCGTTGTAGCCGCGCGAGCATCTGACCCGAGCGAAAAAACGCCGCCACATACGGTGGCTCGTCCTGCATCAGCCCCCGCAGCTGCGCCAAGCTCAACTCATGCGCCCCTTCTTTCTCCAATTCCATCGCCAAACTGTACCGCAAGAACGAATCATGCGGATCGTCGGCAAGCATCGCCTCGATCTTTTCTCGACGGCTCAGTGGACTCATGGCTACTCGCAATTCATGATCGTTTCAGGTCATCCATCGTCGGTCCGTCTCGGGCCGGATATTCCCATCATATCTGCGACAGGCCCAACCACTTGGGACGAACCTGAGCGTGCCAATTCGTGAGCAACTCCAGTAGCCCGTCGGGCTCGGCGTGCGTGAGCACAATCGATCGGTTTGACGCGATGAGCAGCCCCCCGTCGACCATCGCATCAAACAGTTTGAGCAGCGGATCATAAAATCTCTCGACGTTGAGAAATCCGCACGGCTTGGCATGCACCCCCAATTGGGTCCAAGTGATGACCTCGGCAATCTCTTCGAGCGTGCCGAAGCCGCCGGGCATCGCAATGAACGCATCGCTCTCCTGGGCCATCAGCAACTTGCGCTCGTGCATCGACTCGACAATGTGCAATTGCGTGAGGCCCGGGTGTCCGAGTTCTTTGTCCTGCAGCATGCGAGGGATCACCCCCACGACCTCGCCGCCGTTGCGGAGCACCTCATCGGCAATGACTCCCATCAGGCCAATGTTGCCACCGCCGTAGACGAGCCGCCGCTGAGATTGGGCCAGCAGTCGACCCAACGTCTCGGCCGCAGTACGAAACGCCGGCCGGTTTCCCACACTCGAGCCACAAAACACACCGATCGATCGTATACTCAACCGCGCATCCTATCGTGCCGAAGAACTTATTGACGACTAAACGATTCATGCGCCAGGGCGACCATCGGAAGCCTGGGATTTTCTAGCTTCGCGTTGCTCGCCTGGGTTCATTAACCGTGCATCGTTTATAAAGCGACGGAAGAACCATTCGGTTACTTGATCTGCTCAATCTCTTGGATCAATTCGTCGATCGTCCAATCCTCATAGGGGGCAATCAACAGCATCATGGCGGGCCCTGATTTGCCTTCGAACATCCCGGTCACCTGCCACATTTCAGTGGCTTCGGTCTTGCCTTCAGGGGTCGTTTTAACCTTGGCGAAGGTGAACGCCGCGGGCTTGCCTCGCACGGTGAGTTGCTTGACCGACGTCTCGACCACCTGCATGTCGTGCTTGCCATGGCCACCTTGGCGCATCGCGTCTTGCATCTGCTGCATGGCATTTTTTGTGTCACCCCCCATCATTTCGGCGTCAAAGTCGCCAATCATGAACACGGCCCCGGCCGACTCATCGGCATACACCGCGAACCGCATCAACTTGCGATCCATGAGCGGGATCTTCATGTTCATGCCAAACGTGGGCTTCAACTCCAACGCCTCGGGCAACTTGGTTTCGGCAATCTGATTGGCCAAGTCATTGATCTGCTGCGGATCCTGCAGCGCGGCATTCTGCGCCCACTTGGCGCCACCGATGCCGAACAGCATCACACCGCCGCAACACAAGGCCAGCATGACCATGCAGCCACAGCCGAGCCCCATCCACAGCTTGGATGACGACTTGGGCGGAGGCGGTACCGCGTTCGAGGCATACGGATTGCTGGACATGCTGAGGTCTCCCGACAAGATGTGACGACCGACCGTGAGAAAAGTTGCCCCTTGATTGTTCCCGCGATCGGCCGATTCGTCAACGCTCCCCATCGCCCCCTAGGAATTGCTGCCTCTGCGGGCGACAATGACGGAAGGCACCCCTCAACCTCGTTCCCTTAATTTATGCGGCATTTGCTCGACACCTCGGCCGACGAACTGCACGCCTGGCTCGCCGAGCGCCAGGTGCCCAAGTATCGCTGCGCACAAATCCTCCGCTGGATCTACGAGAAGCGGGCAGCCTCGTTCGACGACATGTCCGATCTGCCCAAGGGACTGCGTCAGCAGCTGGCCGACGAGTTCACGCTCTTCACGGCCCAGGTCGTCACGCTTAAAGAGGCCTCGGACGGCACCGAGAAAATGTTATTGCAGTGGCCCGACGCACACCGCATCGAGTGCGTGCTGATCCGCGAGGGAGAACGACGCACGATCTGCATCAGCACGCAAGTCGGCTGCGCGATGGGCTGCGTCTTCTGTGCCAGCGGACTCGACGGTGTCGCCCGCAACCTGACCAGCGGCGAGATCATCGAACAGATGCTCCTTTTGCAACGTCGCTTGCCCAGCGAGGAGCGATTGAGCAACATCGTCGTGATGGGAATGGGCGAACCGCTCGCCAATGTGAAGGCATTGATTCCCGCCTTGCGCGTGGCCGCCTCCCCTCCCGATTCCCCCTCGTCGGGGCTCGGCATCAGTCCGCGACGAATCACGATCAGCACGGTCGGGCTGCCCCCGGCGATCGACCGACTCGTCGAGGAAGGCTCGCCGTATCACCTGGCCGTCTCGCTCCACGCGCCCAACGACGAACTCCGCAATCAACTCGTGCCGGTTAATCAGAACATCGGCTTGCGACCCATTCTGGAAGCGGCCGACCGGTATTTCGATCGCAACGGGCGACGCTTGACGTTCGAGTACGTGTTGCTCGCCGGGCTCAACGATCATCCCACACACGCCCAAGAACTGGTCCGGTTGCTGCGCGGCCGCACCGCGCTGCTGAATGTGATTCCGTTCAACCCCGTGAGCGGCTTGCCCTATCGCACTCCCAACGAGCATGACACCGAACGATTTGTGAACGTTTTGCGCAACGGTGGCATCAACGTGCAGGTCCGGGTGCGCAAAGGAGACAAGATCGACGCGGCCTGCGGCCAGTTGCGTCGC